>JBEPVC010000037.1:0-11421 GCA_041691235.1 Chitinophagaceae bacterium | reverse complement strand
TATAAAAGTGACCCTGCAAATATTAATTCGAGATTTATTATACAGAATGCAACGCTTCATCCAAAGACTGTTGATCTTAAAAACAGTGTAATTACCTTGAATGATGCAACGCTTGATAATGCCGATATTGCAATAGAGATAGCCTCTTTAGCCCCGGTAGAGAAACCAAAAGATACAGTTGTTGCGGTTCCAACTCCTTCTTTCAAAATTATTTCCGGAACAATTGCCATTAATAAAAGTAATTTAAAATATGATGATAAGTCATTGCCGCACCTTGCTAACGGCATGGACTACTCGCACTTAAATTTAATAGATCTAACACTTAAAGCCACTAACCTTGAATACAGCGCCGATACTACGCTTGCAAGCATACAATCTGCAAACTTCACAGAACAAAGCGGTTTTATTTTAAATAACCTTACCGCAGATTTTTCAATGAACCCTTCAGGAGTTTCTTTACAAAACCTAGCTATTGAAACTCCCGGCTCTGAAATAAAAAAATCAGCATTAATTACATATCCTTCTTTGGCAGCCTTAAAAAAAGATCCGGGAGTACTTGGCCTTGACATTGATTTGCAGAACAGCAAAATCTCAGTGAAGGATTTAAAAACCTTTGTTCCTTTATTGAATACACAAACAACTCCTTTACAAAACAATTCTACATTATATGTTGATGCAAGAATTACCGGGCATGTAAACGATCTTAATTTTCAAAAATTAATTTTAAGAGGTTTAAGCGCTACAGATATAAATGCAACCGGTAGTATAAAAGGATTGCCTGATCCTAAAAAAATATATGCAGATTTAAGTATTAATAAATTTCAATCTTCTAAGAAAGATATACTCTCTTTATTGCCCCCAAATACTTTGCCGGCCAATATAACATTGCCTGAAAGCCTTGCTGCAAGCGGCCGTATAAAAGGTGGAATGGATAACCTTTATACCGATGTTGCCATAAATACAAGTCTCGGTGGCGCAAAAATTACCGGCACATTAATAAATATTACTGACAAAAATAAAGCCCATTATGATCTCGCTGTTAATGCAAGAAGCTTGCAATTAGGTATTTTAATGCAAAATCCAAAGCTTGGTTTATTTACCGGAGATATAAAAGCAAAAGGAAATGGTTATAATCCGCAAACTGCTAATGCAACTTTCAGCGGAATCATTTCAAACATCACGCTCAATAATTATAACTACACAAATATTAAAGCCGACGGAAGCATTGCAAATAAACTTTATAAATTAAACGCGTCTATTCACGATCCTAACGTTGATGCAGTAATCGCAGCTAATGGTGCATTCGCAGGAAAATTTCCAGCAGTGCATATTTCTGCAACAATTGATAGCATTAAAACTTTACCGCTCCACCTTACACCACAGCCGGTTATTTATCATGGTGATATTGATGGGGATTTTACAAATACTGATCCTGATAATCTTGCGGGCAAGCTTTTAGTTACTCATTCCGTTTTAGTAAACAATGCACAAAGAACAACTCTTGATTCGCTTAGCCTTGTTGCAGATAACAATAATGGAAACCACAGCCTGAGCCTGCAAAGTGACTTTCTCACTTTGTCTTTAAAAGGCCAGTACACGCTTACTCAATTAGGTGATGTATTTCAGCAAGCTATTGATCCGTATTTTTCTTTAACTGCAAAAAAGAATATAACAAAAGTAAATCCGTATAACTTTTCCATTGAAGCAGGTACTACTGATAATATTGCATTAAAATCATTTTTGCCCGGCTTAAAAAAAATAAAGCCAATAAACCTTACTGCACATTTTGCAAGCGATAGCGGCTGGAATGCAGCATTTACAGCACCGCTGATAATCTACAATACTTTCATAATCGACTCCTTAAATTTAAATGCAGGAACAAAAAATGGCTCGCTTGCTTTCAATGCATCGTTTAAGAAATTTAAGGATGGAACAGGCATCGACATTTATGCTACCACGTTAGATGGCACATTAAAAGATAATAATCTTGATTTTCTCTTAAATATTAAAGACAGGAAGTCAGTTAGTAAGTATCGGCTAAGTGGTTTATTAAGCCAGCCCTCATTAAATAATTATAGCTTTAGCTTAAAGCCCGACAGCCTGCTTTTGAATTATAACAAGTGGACTGTAAACGCAGATAATAAAATTCAATATTTTAATAGTGATATTAATGCTCATAATTTTATTTTAAGCCAGGGAAGTCAGCAATTGAGTATAAACAGCATCGGAAGCGGCACCAATGAACCGTTAGAAATCGCCTTCAAAAACTTTGCAATTGCAACGCTTACAGGCTTTGTACAAAGCGATTCTTTAATGGTAAACGGATTGCTAAATGGAAATGCAGTGGTAAAAAATATCCAGGTGCAGCCAACTTTTACAACAGATCTAACAGTTACTGATTTAAGCGTCTATAAAGACACGTTAGGTACGCTTACCGCAAAAGTTAACAACAATACAGCTAACCAGTTTAATGCAAATGTTAGCCTCAAAGGTTACGGAAACGAATTAAATGTTACAGGCAATTATTTTGTGAAGCCTGGAAACAACAGCAGCTACGATTTTACAGTTGATCTTGTAACGCTGCAAATGAAATCTCTCGAAGGCTTTACCAAAGGCGGCCTAAAAGATGCACGTGGAACTCTTTATGGTAAAATAGTTTTGAATGGCACAGTTGCCAAGCCAAATATTGACGGCAAGATCCAATTTAATAATACCGCTTTTAATGTGACCATGCTTAACAATCTTTTCAAAATTGATAAAGAAGCTATTGCCATAATTAACAACAAAGGAATTGAGTTAAATACGTTCACTATAAGGGATACTGCAAACAATGCCATTGTAATTGACGGAGCAATCAATACACCAGATTTTTTCAATTATAATTTTGATCTGAAAATAAATGCAAGAAACTTCCAGGCGATTAACTCATCAAATAAAGACAACAAAATTTTCTATGGCAAAATGGTTTTTTCCACAAACCTTACAGTTAAGGGAACCCCTGAGCATCCTGTTATTGATGGAGATTTAACAGTAAATGATAAAACAAATTTTACAATTGTGCTTCCCCAGGAAGAGCCCGGCGTGCAAAAAAGAGAAGGGATAGTACGATTTGTTGATATGAGTGCAACTGCAGAAGATTCATTATTTATGATGGCTCCGTACGATTCTCTTAAAACTTCCCCGCTTGTTGGCTATGATGTTTCTGTGAACATTAATATCAGTAAAGATGCAGTGTTCAACATGATCGTAGACGCAGCAAACGGCGATTTTTTAAAGCTGAAGGGCACGGGACAATTAACAGGCGGAATTGATGCAAGCGGAAAAATAACTTTGGTAGGCTCTTATGAAATTGATGCAGGTTCCTATGATCTCTCATTCAATTTTATTAAGAGAAAATTCAATATTCAAAAAGGAAGCAGAATTGTATGGACTGGTGAACCAACAACAGCGCAAATAGATGTAACAGCAATTTATATTGCCAATACCGCACCGCTTGATTTAGTGCAAGGACAAATTGCGGAAACAAACCAAACTATTTACAAACAAAAATTACCATTTGAGGTTCATCTTTTATTACAGGGCGAGCTTTTAAAACCGGTAATAACTTTTGATGTAATACTTCCTGAAGAAAATAATTATAATGTTTCAAAAGATATCATTAGCACAGTAGAAACCCGTCTGGCTCAGATGCGCCAGGATCCTGGTGAAATGAATAAGCAGGTTTTTGCCTTATTGTTGCTAAATCGTTTTGTAGGTGATAATCCTTTTGATAATAGCAGCGGCGGTTCGCTTGATGCCGGCACCTTCGCTATGCAAAGTGTAAGCAGGCTCTTAGGAGAACAATTGAACCAGCTTACACAAAACCTGATCCAGGGTGTTGATATAAATTTTGATTTGGCAACCACACAGGATTATACTACCGGGAGTCAACAGAACCGTACAGACTTAAATGTGGGTATTTCCAAAAGCCTTTTGAGTGATCGTTTAACCGTTACCGTTGGCAGCGATTTTGAGCTGCAGGGGCCAATGCAATCCAATCAGCAAAACAATAATTTGGCCGGAAACATTGCGATTAATTATAAGCTTAGTAAAGATGGTAAATACATGCTAAGGGCATATCGCAAAAATGATTATACAGGTGAAATAGAAGGCTATGTAATTGAAACCGGCCTTGGCTTCCTTATCTCTGTTGATTATAACAAGTTTAAAGAATTGTTCACCACAAGAGAACAGCGCAGGAAAAAAAGAGAAATAAATAAACAAAACAAAGAGATACAAAAAGCAGACAATGCTAAAAGAGCAGATGAGCAGACAATTACTACCCCGACAAAAGCAACTGAGAATGGTAAATAGAATATGGGCATTTTTTTTTATTATTTCTATATTTTTTGCATCATGCAACAGCACCAAGCTAGTACCTAAAGGGGATGCACTATACACGGGCGCAACTGTAAAAGTAAAAGACAGCACACTTTCAAAAAAGCAAAAAAATAAAATCGTTGATTTAACGGAACATCTTCCACGCCCCGTACCAAACGGTAAATTTTTGGGAATTCCTTTCAAACTCTTTTTCTATAATCTTGCGGGAGACACTTCAAAACATAATTTTATCAGGAAGTTCCTCAGAAACATAGGCCAGCCACCGGTTTTGTTAAGCGCCGTAAATATTAATTATAATGCAAGAGTGCTTCGGAATTACCTTGAAAATATTGGATATTTTCATGCTGAAGCTTCAGGCGACACCATTGTTAAAAGAAAAAAAGGCCATGCAACTTACACCTTAACACCAGGGTCTGTTTATACAATTAAAGAAGTAAATTTTGAAACGGATAGTTCTTCAGTTGGTAAAGCAATTTTGGCTACCAAACCTAAAACAATTCTTCACCCCGGCGATCCTTTTAATCTTGACGTGATAAAAGGAGAACGGTCAAGGATAGACGCAATTCTAAAAGAAGAAGGCTATTACTTTTTTAGCCCTGAGTTATTGCTTCTTGATGCAGACAGCACAATCGGAGATCATAAAGTGAATATGTTCCTGAGGATTAAAGAGACTACACCAATTGTTGCAAAAAAACCCTACATCATTGATAGTGTTTTTATTTATCCAAATTATCGCCTTAATGGAAACCGCACCGATACCAGCCACCAGGTAAAATATTTGTACGGCGGCTTTTATCTTGTAGATCCACGGGAGAAATTTAAACCCCAGTTATTTCCGCGCATTTTGCGTTTCGATTCAGGTGACGTTTATAATCGTACCGATCACAATCTTACTTTAAGCAGGCTTATCAATCTTGACGTTTTTAAGTTTGTAAAAAACCGGTTTGAGCTTTCAGCAAATAGTGAAGGAGATACTGGCAGGCTCAACACATATTATTACCTCACTCCTCTTCCAAAAAAATCTATACAGGGTGAAATTTCAGGAAATACAAAATCGAATAATTATGTAGGTTCTTTGATTACCCTTACGTTCAAAAACCGCAATACTTTTCGGGGGGCAGAGCATTTTAGTATCTACGGAGATGTAGGAAGCGAAGTTCAATATAGCGGCTACCAGAGCGGGTTTAATACTTATAAGATTGGCGGCGGAGTTGCATTTAGTATTCCAAAATTTGTGGTGCCGTTTTTCAAATTTAATACGACTAACGCCTATGTTCCTAAAACAAAAATTGAACTCAGCTATGATCTTCTCAACAGGAGAAAACTATATACTTTAAATTCATTTAAAGGCGAGTTAGGTTATTCATGGAAGCCAAATTTAAAAGTGCAGCAGGAGTTTAATTTATTCTCCATAAATTATGTAAGGGCGCTGAATGTAACACAACTTTATCGTGATAGTATTAAAAATGATCCTATTTTAAAACATGCAATAGATACACAATTTATTGTTGGTTCTAACTATTCATATACTATAGATCCTTTTGTAAACGACCCATACGGATCAGGATTTTATTTTAATGGAATCGGAGATCTGTCAGGGAATGTTGCAGGCTTATTTTTGAAAGCTGATCCCATAACTAATAAGAAAAGAATTTTCGGAGCGCCAATTTCTCAATATGTAAAACTTCAAAGTGATTTGAGGTATTATTATGCTTTTACTAAAGCAACGCGGCTTGCCAATCGCTTGATTATTGGCCTTGGATATCCTTACGGAAATTCAGATCAGTTGCCTTATATAAAACAATTTTTTATTGGCGGAAATAATAGTTTGCGTGCGTTTAGAAGCCGCTCGGTGGGCCCGGGTATTTACAGATCTCCAAAGGCTGATTCGAGTGCATTTTTCCCGGATGAGTCTGGTGATATTAAGCTTGAGATGAATACAGAATTGCGAATGAAAATAAACAACATTCTTGAAGCTGCTGTCTTTGTGGATGCTGGAAATATTTGGTTATATAAAAAAGATACCACTACTGATCCCAACAATCCAGGTGTACTGCTAAGGCCTGGTGTACAGTTTTCAAAAAATTTTTTAAATGAGCTTGCTGTTGGAACAGGAGTCGGATTAAGAATTAACCTCACAATATTATTATTGCGAATTGATATCGGAATGCCGCTGAGAGAGCCATGGCTGCCTGCCGGGCAAAGATGGGTTCTTAATCAAATAGATTTTAGCAGCCGCGAATGGCGCCGAAAAAATCTTGTATTGAATTTAGCAATAGGTTATCCTTTTTAAATAATTTTATTTGTAGTTTTAAAATTATGACAAGCAAAATTTTTATTGGAATTGTTATTTCAATTGCCTTATTAAGCTGCCATTCTCAGGACGATACAAAAACTTCTACGCCCGAAGTTGTAACAGAAGACACAGTGTATGATTCGCCAACCACGCCTTCAAACGATTCTGTTCTTTATGTAAAAAATCAATCTTTGTTATGGCATGTTGATGATACAAAAGGATTCAAATTAGTGAAACCAAAAGTTGAAGGAATAGATTCGATGTCTGCAATAAATGTGATCGGGTTAATCAATAATAATTTTGACTCTGTTCATATTGATTATGTAAAAACATCTCACGATACAATTTATGTTCACATTCCACACAGCGAAATGCTTACAGAAAGAATGGGCAGTACCGGAGCGGAAAACTTTATGGCTTCAGCAACTTTTTCTTTAACCAATGCAAAAAGTATTAAGTATGTAAATTTTGATTTTGTGGAAGGAGACCATGCTGCGCCTGGTGTTTATAGCCGCGATAATTTTAAAAGCTTTCAATAATTTCAATCAGGGTATTCCAACGGTGCTTTTCATTCCTGCAAAAATCGTTTTCCAAACAAGGTTGAAAAAAGATTTATAAATATCACGATCAAATTGAGCAGTTACTTTTCTTAAATTACCATTGCGTGGATTATCATTTTTTATAATCACATTCGCAGCAAGGCTTGTCAATCCTCTTTTTTTAATTTGTTTTGAATCTTTATCGCGCTTAAGCACATCCACTTTCAGATCATTATATTTCATAACAAAATTACCACTAGCGGCTGTATCGTTACCGGTAAAATTAAAATCAATGGAATTTATTGTACCGGTATTAATTCTTATTAATGCCATAGGAACTGAGACTGCATTTAATTTCAATGCATTAAACCCGGTGCTGTGGCCATTTACAACGAATTGGCCATTTTTGTTTAAAATGTATTTGAAATTACCTTTCAGCGGAATTGCTCCCAAAACTTTTGTATCAAAAGAAATATTTAACTCATTATTCTTTTGAATTTCCGATGGGACGTTGGTGATATTTGAAATATTTAATTTTGAATTATAAAAATCCATTTGGCCTATGCTATCACTTATAGTTTCATTTTCTCTATATTGAATATAAGCGTTATTTAAAGTTACCTTTGAAATATTTATCGGAACATCAAATTTTACTAACAGCTGGGAAGGATAATTCCCAACTTTGCTTTTTTTCTCAAGCGGTTTATGAACGTCCCTGTAAATTTTTATGGTACAATTATCAATCGCCAGCTCAGATGCAAACAGTTTTTTATTGATTAAATTATTTATATCAATATTTTTAAGAGAAATATTTCTTAGTTGTACATCGTACCGGTCTTTTTGAAATGCGGACTTATTGGCAAATTGTTTTTCGCCGGCAAAAGGAATAATATTGAATGATTGAATATTTAATTCTTTGTGCAAAGAATTGAGTATGATATCTTGAAAATTAAAATTGTATAGCCCATCTTTAGATTTCAATGAAAGCTTATCCAATGCTACTTCCACTTCTTTGCTGTAATCAACAGGGTTCGTTTCCAGTTGCACTATTCTATCTGCATTAACCCCGTTAATTTTTATACCAATGTTTCCAACTACAAATTTGCTTTCTGCAAAAGGCACAAAAGTTACTTTCGGAAAATGGAGACGTTGCAACGCAACACTGTAAACATTTCTAAAACCAGTGCTGTCATTAAGTTTAGCGCTGATGCGTTCGTCTTTACCTTTCTTTGATTTCAAATTTTCTTCAGGAAGCTGGTACACAATAATATTTTCACAAACAATTGTGTCAACCTTAAAATTTTTATTTTTTATTATTTCGTTGGTATTAATGCCGCTAAGCTTTAATGCTTTGGCGTCTATGAGGCGTATTCCTTTGCTGGTATCGTTTTCAAACCTGTCAACAGATATTTCATTAAATAAAAGCGATTGCTGCTTTCCTAAAAAGTTTACATCTCTTACACTTAATTCTCTCCTGCTATTGTTGTAAGAAAAAAAAGAATCTATAGTAAATGCCGCCTGCTTACAAAACAAAATACGGTTTGTATCGAGATGATGAGCGCTATCAATCATCACACCTTCCAAAAGAAATTTTCCATTTATAAAATCAAAATTTTTTTCTTTTGAAAAAAAATCAATTCCTTTTATGTTCACATTATTTATAAAAACAAATCCCACCTGTATTAGATCGAGTTTTCCTAATATCTGTTTGTAGACAATATTCGCTTCTGATTCAATTTGAGTTTTCTTTTGCAAAGGCTTTAAAGAATACATAATTATTTGCGGTTTATCAATCACAACTGTGTCGCCCACCATTTGCTTTCCCTCTAAAGCTTTCCCCGTTTTTACCCCTTTTACTATCAGAGATTTTATGGTAACATCTAATAATATATCGGGCATATTTTCCCCATTTAAGTTCTTTGCCCGGGTTGTATCAGGAATAATCCTGATATTTTTCATTGAAGCGTTGCCGGTAACTTCATCAAAAGAAAGCGAATCATACTTAATAGTATATAAGCTGTCGGTTTGTTGTGCAATAGTGGTGGATACCGTCTTTCTAACTAATTTGTACTTATACTTTTCCCATACAAAATAGCCTGCCACTGCCAGCAATAAAATAACCCCATAAATTATTAAAAACATTTTTGAAAATAACTTCATAAATAGGGAGAGATAAATTTTAACCTGTATACACAAAAGGAGAACCAAACTAAAATATAATTTAAAGTTTTAGTTTTGACACAATTGAATTTTATGAATATAGATTTTAATAGAAATGAAGATGTAATGAAATTGGCTTTGAGCAACATAAAAAATATGTTGCATACTATTGAAGAAGGTGGTGGTAAAAAAGCGATTCTGAAACAAAAAGAAAAAAATAAATTAACCGCAAGAGAAAGGATAGAATATTTGCGGGACAAAGATACATCCTTTATTGAAATTGGGGCATTTGCAGGTTACGGAATGTATGAAGAATATGGCGGATGCCCCGCTGGTGGCACCGTTGGAGGTATAGGTTATGTAAGCGGCAAACAGTGTGTGATAATTGCTAACGATCAAACTGTGAAAGCCGGAGCGTGGTTTCCTATCACGGGTAAAAAGAATTTACGCTTGCAGGAGATAGCGATGGAAAATTATTTGCCGGTAATTTATTTAGTAGATAGTGCCGGTGTTTTTCTTCCAATGCAGGATGAAATTTTTCCGGATAAAGAACACTTCGGAAGAATTTTCAGGAACAATGCAAGAATGAGCGCGATGGGTATTTCACAAATAGCAGCTGTTATGGGTCCATGTGTTGCGGGTGGTGCATATCTTCCGATCATGAGCGATGAAACGTTAATGGTAGAAGGTAACGGTTCAATCTTTTTAGCTGGTCCGTATCTTGTAAAAGCAGCCATCGGTGAAGTTACCGATAACGAAACACTGGGCGGAGCAGCAACTCATACAGAAATTAGCGGGATTGCTGATTATAAATTTGCAACCGAACACGAATGTCTCGACCAGGTTAAAAAAATAATGAGCAAGCTTGGCGATAACCCCAAAGCAGGCTTCAATCGAATTGCTTCCGCAGCGCCCGCCAAAGATCCTGCAGAGATCTATGGACTTTTTCCTGAAGGAAACACAAGGCCTTATGACATGGTAGAAATAATTGAAAGAATTGTAGATGCTTCATCATTTGATCAATTTAAAGAAGAGTACGGAAAAACTATCTTGTGTGGCTATGCGCGAATTGATGGCTGGGCTGTTGGCATTGTTGCCAACCAGCGTTTAAATATCAAAAATAAAAAAGGCGAGCTTCAGATAGGTGGCGTTATTTATAACGACAGTGCAGATAAGGCTGCGCGTTTTATTATGAATTGCAACCAGAAAAAAATTCCCCTGGTTTTCTTACAGGATGTAACAGGTTTTATGGTTGGCAGCAGAAGCGAGCACAGCGGCATAATAAAAGATGGCGCCAAAATGGTAAATGCGGTAGCGAATTCAGTTGTTCCAAAAATAACTATCATCCTTGGAAATTCTTACGGAGCGGGAAATTATGCCATGTGTGGCAAAGCGTATGATCCACGATTTATTTATGCATGGCCTTCAGCAAAAATTGCCGTAATGGGCGGCGAGCAGGCTGCAAAAACTTTATTGCAGATTGAAGTAGCCTCGTTAAAATCTAAAGGAAAAGAAATTACCCCCGAAAATGAAGAGAAGCTTTTATCAGAAATGACTGACAAGTACACGAAACAAACAACACCATTTTATGCAGCGTCACGTTTATGGGTAGACGCAATTATTGATCCGCTGGACACAAGGAGATTTATTTCGGAGAATTTATCTGCAGCCAATAATAATGCAAATATTGATGTTTTTAAAACAGGAGTTTTCCAGGTATAATTTTAAAAGAGCTGTCAACTTTCAATAATTAGCAACTGTTTATTAGGTGTTTCTTTATAAAAGTTGACAACTCTATGAATCGTTTTATGAAAAAATGCTAATTTCACTTCTAATTCAAATTATTCCAGAAACAGAACTTATGAGAAAAACGATTTTGTCAAAACTTCTTGCTATAAGTAGTTTGGCTGTATTGATATTTCATTCATGTAAAGACGATAGTTATCTCACAAGAATTCCTCCTGTTAAAGATCAATCATTCGTTGAAGAATTTGATACAGTGTCAGCAGCGCTTTCCCGTGGCTGGAAATTTATTAATACAAGTGA
>JBEPVC010000036.1:0-11511 GCA_041691235.1 Chitinophagaceae bacterium | reverse complement strand
GTCTTACTGAAAGAACCAACATAAGAGTAGGAAATAGTTTTTATGAAAAAACATACGGATCGTTTGGCCTTACAACATTAAAAGACAAACATGTAAAATTTAATGGCAATGCTGTTGAGTTTTCCTTTACAGGTAAAAAAGGTGTTTCGCATAACATAACACTGAAAAATAAAAAGCTTGCTGCTATAATAAAAAAGTGCAGAGATATTCCTGGCAAAGAACTCTTCCAGTTTTATGACGAAGAAGGAAATCATCAATCAATCGATTCCGGGTTAGTAAACTCCTACATAAGAGAAATAAGCAATGCAGATTTTACTGCAAAAGATTTTAGAACCTGGGCCGGAACGGTGCAGGCTTTTCTTGCATTAAAAGCTATTGGCTGCTGCGATACAGTCACTGAAACAAAACGCAAAATTGTTGAAGCACTTGATATTGTTTCCGAGCGATTGGGCAATACGCGTACGGTGTGTAAAAAATATTATGTTCATCCAATTATTCTTTCGCTGTACGAAAGTAAAAAGATTGAAAAGTATCTCGCAGCGCTTGACACTATTGAAAAAGATGATGGAAAAAGCAGCCTGACACCAGAAGAAAAAATCGTGATGAAAATTTTAGAATCCAACTAAAAAAAGTTTATGTAATTTGAAAGCATGTTTTCAATTCAGAATAAAGTAGAAAATGGTTTTGAAAAAATTATTTTAAGAAATGACGAAACCAGTAATTATGCAGAAATAATTCCTTCCTGTGGTGCCATCCTTCACGCTTTTATTGCAGAAAATAACAGAACATCGGTTAATGTAATTGCCAGTTATAAAACCGCAGCCGACTTTAAAAATCATCACGAAGAAAAAGGCTTTTTAGGAAGCAAGCTCTCGCCTTTTGTGTGCCGGATTAATAAAGCAAAATATAATTTCGGCGAAAAAAAATATCAACTCCAAAAATTCATTCTTTCAAAACATGCTTTGCATGGAGAGTTGTACGATAAGGCCTTCACTGTAATTTCTCAAACTGCTAACGAGCTTCATGCATCTATATCGATGAAATATGAGTACAGGTCAGAAGACCCGGGCTATCCTTTTAATTACGATTGTATTATAACATGGCAACTTGAAAATGAAAATAAAATTTCAGTTACAACGGAATGCGTAAATAAAGACGAAGGATTAATTCCTATGCTGGATGGGTGGCACCCTTACTTTACATTAGGAGATAAAGTAGATAACCTGCAGTTGGAATTTCAATCAAAAGAAATGGTAGAGTTTAACAGTGAATTAATTCCTACAAGAAATCTTATCCCGTATTCAGAATTTATTTCATTAAAAAAAATCGGTAATACAAGCTTTGATAACTGTTTCACTTTGCATGTAGATTCATGCCAGCCATTGTGCGTGTTACGAAATGCTGAAAAGAAAATAGAAGTAGAAATTCATCCCGATAAATCGTATCCCTACCTGCAAATTTATATACCACCACATCGTAACAGTATTGCTATAGAAAATATAAGCGGCGCGCCTGATGCGTTCAATAATCAAATGGGGCTAACCACTCTTGAAGCGGGGCAATCTGCATTGTTCAATACTTCTTACAAAATTGTGTTCTTAAAGTAATATCCATGAACGAGACTGCTTCGAAAGTAAAAGAAGTTTTTAAAGAAAAATTTAAAGAAGAGCCGCATTTATATTATTCCCCGGGAAGAATTAATCTTATTGGTGAGCACATAGATTATAACGACGGATTTGTGATGCCGGGCGCAATTGACAAAGGAATTTATTTTGGAATAGCATTAAATAATTCTGACCAGATTAATATTTATGCCATTGACTTTAAACAAAGCATTTCGATATCATTTTCTGAAGTAAAAAAAACCAACAGCTGGAAAAATTATGTGCTGGGGGTAGTACATGAATTTCAAAAATTAAAACTTCCTTTGAAGGGTTTCGATTGCGTGTTTGGGGGAAATATCCCAATTGGTGCCGGAATGTCCTCATCGGCTGCGCTAGAGGGTGGTGTTGCATTTGCCCTTAACGAACTTTGCAATTTTAATTTTAGTAGAAAAGAACTGGCATTGCTTTGTCAGCGTGCAGAACATAGTTTTCCCGGTGTTATGTGTGGCATTATGGATCAATATGCGAGCATAATGGGCAAAAAAAATACAGTGCTTTTATTGGATTGCAGAAGTATTACTCATGAGTACATTCCGCTTAATATTGAAGGCTATGAAATTGTTTTAATAAATTCAAAAGTTCATCATTCCCTGGCTTCATCAGAATATAATGTAAGAAGAAAGCAATGCGAAGAAGGATTGGAAATTTTAAAAAAAGAAATGAGGATTGATTCTTTCAGAGATATAAAAAATTCAGATGACTTGTTTTCTTTTAAAGAAAAAATGAATGACACAGTTTTTAATCGGTGCAAATATGTTGTTGAAGAAATTAAAAGAACACAGGAAGCCGCAAAATTATTGCAGCAAAATAATTTAACTGAATTTGGCAAGCTCATGTTTGCAAGTCATGAAGGATTGAGCAAATTGTATGAAGTGAGTTGCAAAGAATTGGATTTTTTAACAGAACAGGCAAAAGAAAATAAAAATGTTATCGGCGCAAGGCTTATGGGCGGCGGCTTTGGAGGCTGCACTATAAATATTATAAAGCAAGAAAGTGTTGAGGAATTTTTATCACAAATATTACCTGCTTATAAAAAACAATTCAATATAGACGCAGCACATTACGAAGTGAATATTGAAAATGGAACCGGGGAAATAAAAAATTCATAACTCTAATTCATAATCTAAAAACTGTTCTACACTTTCACATAAATCTTCTTCTTATCCATCCACCAAACAATTAGCCAGAAAAAAGTTATCATGCAAAGTGCATACAGTAATGATCCTTTATTTAAGTTAGAAGGGAAAACCGGCTTACAAATATTTTCATAGAACCATCCGAATGGTGAGTTATAAATTTGTTTTCCCGCTGTATCTACGCCTGCAGGAATTCTTATTAAACCAAGTGCACGGGGTAAAAAACCACTCAGCACAAAAATGAACAAGGGATTTTTACCAAACACATCAAAGAATTTGCTTAACCATCCTCTTATATTTTTCAACTCAATTAAATAAATCATTACAGCAAGAATTACCATGGCAAGACCAGAAGTAAAAACGGTATAAGAGCTTGTCCATATCTTTTTATTTAACGGGAAAACCATATCCCATGCATAACCTGCAAAAAGAAATAATGCACCGGCAACAAATAAACCATTTACCATCTCCGGAGTTTTTCCCTTTTTTACAATGTAATCACCGACCAAATATCCAAAGATTACCTGCACTATTGCACCAAACAAACTCATGAAACCTTCGGGATCAAAAGCAATGGGATGTCCATTCAGAGATTCACCGTGATACATATGCGCTTCACTCAAAATTGCTTTGTCAACGTTTGTTCCAAACCAACCTTTAAGACTAAAAGGATCTGATGGATTACCGGCAACGCATAAAAACCAATAGCCTAAAAGAATAATTGCTGCAGCAACAAAAGCACCACGAACCTTTAAAAAATAAATGATGATGGATGCAAAAAAATATGCCAATGCAATTCTTTGCAATACTCCCAGTATCCTGATGCCGGCAGGATTGCCATCAGAATCTATGTAGCTCCATTGCTTAAAAACAATATGATCATCCTGCCATTTAAAAAATGGCATCCAGTTTAACAGAAGGCCGATGATAAAAATCAGGAAGGTCCTTTTAATAATCTTTTTCCAAAATGCAGATTGCCCTGCAACTTCAAGCCGTGGCATTACAAACGCAAGCGCATTGCCAACAGCAAAAAGAAAAAAAGGAAAAACAACATCAGTCGGTGTAACTCCATGCCACGGCGAATGATCTAACGGTGCATAAATATGCTCCCAGCTTCCCGGGTTATTTACTAATATCATCAGGCAAACAGTAGCTCCGCGAAAAACATCAAGCGAATAAAATCGTTGCTTCATAATTTTTATTTAGCTGAATACTGTATGATTAAGAAGAAAGTAACTTTTTAATTTTCTCCAAATGCATTTGTTTTTGAGGCTCTCGTTTCGCAATGCCATATCGGGTATAGTAATGATGCTTTTCAAGAAAATTTTTCTGAATTTGATTCCATTGTTTTTCGTCGTGCAAATGCGCATAAATTTTCATCTCTTCAAACAGAGTGTTGCCTATTCGGTTAAAATCATTTCGGCCAAGGTAATCCAGGTCAGCATCACAAATTATTTTTTCCAGTTGTGTTTTTGGATTTTGAGGAATTTTTGTTGCCATTATCATTCCGCAGATAATAGATATTTCTTCGCTGGAATAACCGAATGATGGCAGAATTTCTTTCGCTAGTTCGCAACCTTTTTCTTCATGATTTTTATAAACGTGAGTAAATCCGGCATCATGAAAAAACACTGCGATCCTCAATAATTTTATTTCGGCTTTTGATATTTTTTCGTCCTCCGCAATTTTTAAAGCCGCGTTAAGCACATCAAGTGTATGGTGAAGACCATGGTAGGTAAGGTTTCCAGACAATTCATTTTCCAATTTTTGAAGAATAAATTTTTCTTCAGGCAAATAGTTATCCAATATTTCGGCTTTTAAATTAATGGCTTTCAGCAATAAAGATAAAAATGTTTTTGACGTGCAACTTTTTGAAAACGCTAATACTATTCAGATATTATTTTTATCATAAAAGATATGACATTTATTCTTTTTCACTTAATTCAAGCCAGCGCATTTCTTTTTTATCGAGAAGAATAATTATATCACTAACTCTTTGCGCAGACTCCTGCAATTTTTCAAAGCCCATTGATCCGTTATTCATTTTTACTTCCAGCAATTCTTTTTCTTTTTCCAAAGAAGGAATTTCTTTTTCAAGCGTCTCGAATTCTATTTTTTCTTTGAAAGAAAATTTTTGTTTGGCAGTATTTACAAGCTTACTACTTTGATCAGTTTTATTAAATGGCTTATCTAAAAAGATTTGTTTTTTAGCATTAAATTGGCCAACGTTCGCATCTTGTTTTTCTTTCCACATTCTGTATTGAGAATAATTGCCTGGAAAATCTTTTATCTCTCCATTTCCTTCAAAAGCAAATAAATGATCTACGAGGCGATCCATAAAATATCTGTCGTGACTTACAATTAAAATGCAGCCGGGGAAATCCTGTAAAAATTCTTCGAGAGTTCGCAAGGTTTGTAAATCCAAATCGTTTGTAGGTTCATCGAGCACCAAAAAATTTGGATTGCGAAATAAAATACTTAATAAATGCAATCTTCTTTTTTCACCGCCACTTAATTTACTCAATGGCGTAAATTGTTGCTGAGCTGTAAAGCCAAATTTTTCCATAAACTGCGTGGCACTTATTTTACTGCCATCTGCCAATGGGAAAAAATCTGCGAAATCTTTTACATATTCAATGGCCCTTTTATCTTCTTTATACTGCAAGCCTTCCTGGGCAAAATTTCCAAACACTATTGTATCGCCATGATTTATTTTACCGCTGTCCGGTGGAATTAAATCCAGGGCAATTTTTAAGAAAGTTGATTTACCGGTTCCGTTTTTTCCAACAATTCCAATACGTTCTCCTTTTTTAAAAGTATAATCAAACCCTTTTAATATCACTTTATCTCCATAAGATTTATATACTTTTTTCATTTCCAAAACCTTTCCACCCATGCGGGTCATCTTCACCTGTAAAGAAACTTCTGCCACTTCTTTCCGCTGACTAACTCTTTCTTCTATTTCTGTAAATGCATCCTGCCTGCTTTTTGATTTTGTTGTTCGTGCCTTTGGTTGTTTGCGCATCCATTCGAGTTCCTTGCGAAAAATGTTTTTATCTTTTAGCAGTTCGCTTTGTTGTACTTCCTGCCGCAATGATTTTTGTTCCAGGAAATAATCATAGTCTCCCCGATATACATACAATTTTTCATCCTCAAGCTCAATAATTTCATTGCAAACTGTATCTAAAAAATAACGATCGTGTGTTACCAAAAGCAAAGTGCTTTTGTTTGTTGCTAAAAAATTTTCCAGCCATTCTATCATATCTACATCCAGATGATTTGTGGGTTCATCAAGAATAAGCAGACATTTACCTTCATGCAATTGTGATTCAATCAATGCCTGTGCAAGTGCTACTCTTTTACGTTGACCGCCACTTAAGTTTTTAACAGGTTCATTAAGATGATGGAGATTTAATTTTCCCAGAATTTGTTTCAAATCACTTTCAAAGCTCCACGCGTTAGCTTCAGTAAGTTCGGTAACCAATTCACTGATACGCTTTTCATCATGAATTTCTTCTTCCAACAACATTTCATATTCTTGAACTATACGAACCACAGGGTTATCGAGATTTAAAATATTATCCCAAATTGATTTTGCATTATCAAAAGCCGTGTCCTGCTGAAGCATTATTACTTTTACATCTTTATGTATCCAGACCGTTCCTTCATCAGCAGTGTCGAGGCCGGTGATTATTTTAAGCAATGTTGATTTGCCACTGCCATTACGGGCAACAAACGCAATTTTATCACCTTCTTCCACATAAAAACTTATGTTATGAAAAAGGTTCCTGATTCCAAAAGATTTGTTTAAATTTTCAACAGAGGCATAATGCATTGCGCAAAGGTAGGTAGCAAAGAAACTATTCTAAATCTAAATTTGAAAAGAAGTTAAATTTTGCTTTATCGAAAAAAAGATAATATTTTACTAACTTCCGCCCTGTTTAAAAAAAATGGAACCAAATTATTTCATACACCCAAGCGCAATCGTTGATGAAGGTTGCAAAATTGGTCCAGGCGTTAAAGTTTGGCATTTTAGTCACCTCATGACCGGTTGCGAAATTGGATCAAATTGTAATATCGGTCAAAATGTAGTTGTTTCTCCAAAAGTAATTCTTGGCAAAAACGTAAGAGTACAAAATAATGTATCTATTTACGAAGGCGTAATTTGTGAAGACGATGTTTTTCTTGGTCCTTCAATGGTTTTTACGAATGTAATTAACCCCAGAAGCGCCGTAACCCGTAAGGAAGAATACAAAAAAACTATAGTGAAGAAAGGAGCATCTATTGGCGCAAACGCAACTATAGTGTGTGGCCATAATATCGGCGAGTATGCTTTTATTGGAGCAGGAGCGGTTGTTACAAAAGAAGTGGCTCCGTATTCCCTTGTAGTTGGAAATCCTGCAAAGCATGTAGGATGGATGAGCGAGCATGGAATAAAATTAATTTTTGATGAAAATAACAAAGCCATTTGTGATGAAAGCAAGCAGGAATATTTGTTAGAAAATAACCAGGCAAAAAGAATAAAATAATTTAAAAGGATGAAAAATTTTGCATTAATAGGCGCGGGAGGATATATAGCGCCACGGCACATGAAAGCAATAAAAGACACCGGCAATAATTTAATTGCCGCTTTGGATAAAAACGATTCTGTAGGAATATTAGACAGTTATTTTCCGGATGCTGATTTTTTTACCGAGTTTGAACGCTTCGACAGGCACATGGAAAAACTAAAACGCCAGGGGACTAAAATTGATTTTGTAAGTGTATGCAGCCCTAACTATTTGCACGATGCACACATTCGTTTCGGGTTGCGTATAGGCGCCGACGTTATATGCGAAAAACCACTGGTACTTAACCCATGGAACATAGATGCACTTGAAGAAATTGAACGTGAAACGGGAAATAAGGTATTCACTATTTTGCAATTAAGGCTGCATCCCGCAATTATTGCCTTAAAAGAAAAAATTGATGCAGCGCCAACTGGTAAAAAGCATCATGTGGAATTACAATACATCACTTCCCGTGGACATTGGTACCACACAAGCTGGAAAGGAGATGTAACAAAAAGTGGTGGCATTGCAACAAATATCGGCGTTCATTTTTTTGATATGTTGATTTGGATTTTTGGAGACGTAAAAAAAAATACAGTAACGCAGCATACTAAAACAACAGCAGCAGGAAAATTGGAACTTGAGAAAGCAACAGTGAACTGGATGTTAAGTATTGATGTGAACACATTGCCTTCAGAAGTGAAAGCAGCAGGAAAAAGAACATTCAGAACATTAGAAATTGATGGCGATGCTTTTGAATTTAGTGAAGGGTTTACCGAATTGCATACAGAGTCTTATAAAAATATAATCGCAGGAAAAGGCTTCCCCTTAACAGCTACGAAAAAATCAATTGATCTCGTACATAAAATAAGAACTTTTTTAACCTAAAATAAAAATGACAGAGACGAACAGGAGCATTCTAATTACAGGCGGGGCAGGCTTTATCGGTTCACATCTCACAAGATTATTTGTAAATAAATATCCGGAATATTCTATCTTAAATCTTGATAAACTTACTTACGCCGGTAACCTGGAAAATCTTAAAGATATAGAACAAAAACCGAACTATACTTTCATAAAAGGTGATATCGAAGATATGAGCCTTGTAAAATCTCTTTTTGAAAAACACCAGTTTACAGGAGTTTTACATTGTGCTGCAGAGAGCCACGTTGATAGATCTATAACGGATCCTTTAGCATTTGTAAAAACAAATGTGTTAGGGACAGTTTCCTTATTACAAGTTGCAAAAGACTTTTGGAAAGATAATTATGAAGAAAAATTATTTTATCATATTTCGACTGACGAAGTGTATGGAAGTCTTGGAGGAGAAGGATTTTTTACGGAAGAGACGCCGTATGATCCACGGAGTCCTTACTCTGCATCAAAAGCTTCATCAGATCATTTTGTAAGTGCATTTTATCATACTTATAAATTGCCGGTAATTATTTCAAACTGCTCAAATAATTATGGCCCTTTTCATTTCCCCGAAAAGCTTATCCCGCTTTGCATACATAATATTATAAATAATAAGCCATTGCCCATTTACGGAAAAGGCTTAAATGTTCGCGACTGGCTTTTTGTAGAAGATCATGTGAGGGCAATTGATACGATATTTCATAATGGGAAGCCGGGGGAAACTTATAACATTGGCGGACATAACGAATGGAAAAATATTGATATTATAAAAGAACTTTGCAGGCAAATGGACGAAAAGCTTGGGCGGGAAAAAGGCACTTCTGAAAAATTAATAACCTTTGTAAAAGATCGGCAAGGTCACGACTTACGGTATGCCATAGACGCTACTAAATTAAAAAATGAATTGGGTTGGCTGCCATCCCTTCAATTTGAAGAAGGACTGTCAAAAACAATAGATTGGTATTTAAGCAATACGCAATGGCTGAATGATGTAACGAGTGGCGCCTACATGAAATATTATGAACAACAATATGGAAATTAGTTTTTGCATTTTGAAAGTAAATTAATTGAATGAAAGGAATAATATTAGCAGGAGGAAGTGGGACAAGATTGTACCCAATCACAATGGGCATCAGCAAACAATTGATGCCTATTTATGACAAGCCTATGATTTATTATCCCTTAAGCACATTAATGCTTGCGGGGATTAAGGATGTTCTCATCATTACTACTCCCGAAGACCAACAACAATTTCAACGGTTATTAGGAGATGGAAGCCAATGGGGATGCATTTTACAATATGAGGTACAAGAAAAACCTAATGGGCTTGCCCAGGCATTTGTAATTGGTGAAAATTTTATTGGTAAAGATTCAGTAGCTCTTGTATTGGGTGATAATATTTTTTATGGCAGCGGCTTTTCAAACCTGTTGCAAAAATCTGCTAATCCTGACGGCGCGGTAATTTTTGCTTACCCGGTTAGCGACCCTGAAAGGTATGGCGTAGTTGAGTTTGATAAAAACCTGGTAGCAATAAGTATTGAAGAAAAACCTTTGAAGCCAAAATCAAATTTTGCGGTGCCGGGTTTATATTTCTATGATAATTCTGTCGTGGATATCGCAAAAAATATCGCGCCTTCTCCGCGTGGCGAGTATGAAATAACCGATGTAAACAGGAAATATCTTTTAGATAAAAAATTAAAAGTAGCAGTGCTTGACCGTGGATTTGCGTGGCTTGACACTGGAACTTTCGAATCGCTTCATGATGCTTCAGAATTTGTACGAGTTATTGAAAAACGCCAGGGCTTTAAAATTGGCTGTCTTGAAGAAATTGCATACAGAATGCATTTTATTGATAAAACTCAATTAATTGATTTGGCAAAGAAATTTGAAAAAAGCGGGTATGGTGAATATTTAAAAATGATTGAGCTATAAGTTTTAAATCACTTTTGCTGCCCTCTTCAATAATTAATAAAATTTTACAGTTAATAAAAAACGAAAGCAGGGTTTTTGCAATGGAAGTTCTATCCATAAAGTGAAAGAAGCAAGTCTGAGTAAGAGGCAAAATTTTCGTTTAAACAATAACAGTTACATGTGTGGAATAGCAGGCATTATATCAGTTGATGAAAATGAGGTTTCACAATCTAGGTTGAAATCTATGACTGATGTTGTTGCCCATCGTGGACCAGATGGTGACGACCGATGGATAAGCAAAAATGGAAATGTGGGGTTTGGGCATAGACGGCTCGCTATTATAGACCTGAGTCATGCTGCCGATCAGCCAATGCATTACATGGACAGATACACGATTATTTTCAATGGAGAAATATACAATTACTTAGAACTTAAAGACACGTTGTTTAAATGTGGTTACTCATTTAGTACTAAAAGTGATACTGAAGTATTAATGGCTTTATATGATCATAAAAAAGAAAGTTGTTTGCAAGAACTGGACGGAATGTTCTCCTTCGTAATTTATGATAACGTCAAGAACGAAATTTTTGCAGCAAGGGATCGCTTTGGCGAAAAGCCTTTTTTTTATAACTACAAACCAGGGGTTCATTTTTTATTTGGAAGTGAAATGAAATGTCTTTGGGCTGCAGGAGTAAAAAAAGAAGTAAATAACAAGATGCTGTTTTTATATCTTGGGTATGGTAATCTTGAAAATCCAAAAGATGAATACGAAACATTTTATAATAACTGTTCTAGTTTACCCCACGGGCATTACTTGAAATTATCAATTCCCTCAATTAAATTATCTGTAGAAAGATACTATGATATTAATTATAAAAATATCAATCAAAATATAACAGAGGAGCAGGCAAAAGAAAAATTTCGTGAATTATTTTATACTTCAGTAAGCAGGCGCTTGCGTAGCGATGTAACCGTTGGAAGCAGCCTCAGTGGCGGGTTAGACAGCAGCCTTGTTGTTAGTGTTATTGATGAATTAAAGAAAGGGACTCCTCAGAAGCAGGACACATTTTCAGCGATATTTCCAGGCTTTGCAAGAGATGAACGCAAATACATGGATTGTATTATTAACAACACGAATGTGTCTCCCCATTTTGTTACACCAGATGATAATGATATAGCTAACAATATTGAAAAATTATTTTGGCACCAGGAAGAACCGTTTGGAAGTGCAAGCATTTATGCGCAGTATTGCGTAATGCGACTTGCTAAAGAAAACAATATTACAGTATTATTAGATGGCCAAGGCGCTGATGAATATTTAGCAGGGTATCACCC
>JBEPVC010000035.1:0-11593 GCA_041691235.1 Chitinophagaceae bacterium | reverse complement strand
CGGGTTTCAGACAGTAAATGGAATTCAGTTTTCACAATGGTTTACCGGAATTGGGATTGGTGTTGATAATTATCGTTATAAAACCTTGCCCTTATTTTTTGATGCCCGAAAATATTTTGGAAAGAAAAATAACTTATTTGCCTACGGAGATTTAGGTTATGATTTTGCATTGAAAAATAAGCCCGGTAAAGAAATTTTGTATTATGGAACTTATAAATTTAGCGGGGGAATTTATACAGACCTGGGAGTGGGATATAAATGGAAACTTATAAAGAAAACTTCATTTTTACTTAGCGCTGGTTATAGTTATAAAAAAATATTTGATAAGATTGGAACCTCAAGTCCTGTTATAGATTGCGCCCCTGGTGTGGCATGTCCACTTGACTACACCAAATATAATTATGGGTTTGGAAGAATCGTATTAAAAGCTGGTGTGGATTTTTAAAATAGGTTTCACTTTGAAGATATAAATTTCAGGTTTCTTTTTATCCTCTCGTATTTTGTTCGCTTTAATGGTGAGTCTTTAAAAATAATTTTGAAAGACGCTTCCGTAATATCTTCCCAATCATTCTTATTGAAATTTAATATTTCTCGCAAAGGGGTAAACGCAGTTTCTTTGGTTGGTTTTGAAAAACGATTCCATGGGCATACATCCTGGCAAGCGTCGCAACCAAATAACCTGTTCTCAAACTTTCCTCTCATTTCACCAGGTATCAGTAAATCTTTTAATTCAATGGTGAAATAAGAAATGCATTTGCTGCCGTCAATTACTTTATCCGGTAATATTGCATCTGTAGGGCAGGTGTCAATGCATCTTGTGCATGTGCCGCAAAAATCTTTTATAAAAGGGTTATCACTTTTAAGTTCGAGATCTGTAATCAAAGTTGCAATGAAAAAAAATGAGCCATCATTTTTTGTTATAAGATTTCCGTTTTTTCCGATCCACCCCAGGCCACTTTTTTGCGCCCAGGTTTTTTCGAGAACGGGTGCACTATCTGCAAATCCTCTTCCGTGAACTTCACCAATATTTTCTTTAATTAACAGGAGAAAAGTTTTTAATTTTTCTTTAATCACTTCATGATAATCTTTTCCATAAGCATATTTGGAAACTTGTGGAGCATCAGTATTTTGTTTTTCTGAAGGAAAATAATTAAGTAGTAAAGTAATTACCGATTTTGCATTAGGAACCAACTTTGTTGGATCAATTCTAAGATCAAAATAATTTTGCATGTAGTTCATACTTCCCTGGAATCCTTTGTTAAGCCATGTTTCAAGACGGCGTGCATCGTCATCTAGCTTTTCCGCTTTGGCAATTCCGCAATAGTCGAAGCCTAAGGATTGTGCAGTTGCCTTTATGAATTCGGTATATTTTGCTTTTGTCAACATTTGGCGTGTACAAAACTACCTTTCTTTTTTTCCTGATAGTTTTTATATATTTTATTTAGCGTTCTTAATTTATTTGGATTTCTGATCAGCTCATAAAGCTCTTTTAAATTCCCCTCAAAGACCTGTAATAATAGCAGTAAAGCTCGCACGATACTGAATTTGCGACAGGTTTAAATGCTCATGAAAGACATAATAACTCTTTTGTTTTATTGGATTAGAATTTGCGGCTTAGTTAATTTTAAAAAAGACTTTTTTTATGAATTCTAATAATTTAACTATAAAATCCCAGGAAATTTTTCAGAAGGCGCAGCAACTTGCTTTCAATGAGAAAAATCCAAATATTGAAGTTGAACATTTATTGAAAGCATTGCTCCTGGAAGAAGATAGTCCTGTCGATTATTTGCTTAAGAAAAATAATGTTAATGTAAATTTTGTTGAGAGCAAAATTGATGAAAGCTTGCGTAAGCTTCCTAAAATGGGCGAAGGAGAACCTGCGCAGGTGATAAGCCGCGATCTTAATAACGTGATGTTGCGTGCTTCAAATACTTTAAAAACCTTTAAAGATGAATTTGTCAGCGTTGAGCATTTGTTACTCGCAATTGTAGAGGGAAATGATAATGCCGCCAAGATTTTAAAAGATGCAGGCCTTACAGAAAAAGGTTTGATAGCAGCAATAAAAGAACTTCGCAAAGGCTCTACTGTTTCATCTCAAACGTCAGAAACACAATTCAACGCTTTAAATAAATATGCAAAAAACCTAAATGAGCTTGCAAGAAGTAACAAGCTTGATCCTGTTATTGGAAGAGATGAGGAAATCAGGAGAACGCTGCATATTTTATCAAGAAGAACAAAAAACAATCCAATATTGGTTGGTGAGCCTGGTGTAGGTAAAACTGCAATAGCAGAAGGGTTGGCTCATCGTATTGTCAATGGTGATGTTCCTGAAAATTTAAAATCAAAAATAATTTATGCATTGGATATGGGACTTTTAATTGCCGGTGCAAAATATAAGGGTGAGTTTGAGGAAAGATTAAAATCAGTAATTAAAGAAGTTGGTGACAGCGATGGTGAAATCATTTTATTTATTGATGAAATTCATACGCTGGTAGGCGCCGGCGGCGGTGACGGAGCAATGGACGCTGCAAATATTTTAAAGCCTGCATTGGCAAGAGGCGAACTGAGAGCTATAGGTGCAACTACTTTAAACGAATATCAAAAATTCTTTGAAAAAGATAAGGCGCTTGAAAGAAGATTTCAAAAAGTAACCGTGAATGAACCCAATGTGGAAGATGCAATTTCTATTTTAAGAGGAATAAAAGATAAGTATGAAACACATCATCATGTTCGTATAAAAGATGAAGCAATAATTGCCGCTGTAGAATTATCTAATCGCTATATAACCGATCGTTTTTTACCGGATAAAGCAATTGACCTTATTGATGAAAGTGCCGCCAAGCTTAGACTTGAAATGAATTCAATGCCTGAAGAATTGGATAAGCTTGAAAGAGCAATCAGGCAATTGGAAATTGAAAGAGAGGCAATCAAAAGAGAAAAAGACGAAGCAAAGCTTAAGGAATTGAATACTGAAATTTCAAACTTATCTGTTGAGCGCGATACCTTCAGGGCTAAATGGAACCAGGAGAAAGAGCTGGTTGAAAAAATACAAAACGCTAAAGCAGAAACTGAAAACCTGAAGATGGCTGCGGAAAAAGCCGAACGCGAAGGTGATTACGGAAGAGTTGCTGAAATACGGTATGGAAAACTCCAGGACCAGGAAAAAATTATTGCAGATTACACAGCGCAACTTGATGAAATAAGCGAGAAAAGATTATTGAAAGAAGAAGTGGATGCAGAAGATATTGCTGAAAGTGTTGCAAAAGCTACCGGTATTCCTGTAAATAAAATGTTGCAGAGTGAAAAAGATAAATTGATTAATCTTGAAGATGAATTGCACAAACGTGTAGTTGGCCAGGATGAAGCAATAGAGGCAGTAGCAGATGCAATACGCAGAAGCAGCGCAGGTTTGCATGATCCTAAAAAACCTTTGGGATCTTTTATTTTTCTGGGCACTACGGGTGTGGGTAAAACAGAACTGGCTAAGGCGCTTGCAGAATATCTTTTTGATGATGACAGCATGATGACACGTATTGATATGAGCGAATACCAGGAAAAACATTCTGTAAGCAGGCTTGTTGGTGCACCTCCCGGTTATGTAGGTTACGATGAAGGTGGTCAGCTAACTGAGGCGGTTAGACGCAAACCATATAGCGTGATTTTGTTTGATGAAATTGAAAAAGCGCACCCGGATGTTTTCAATATTTTATTGCAGGTGCTTGATGATGGCAGGCTTACTGATAACAAAGGCCGTGTGGTAAATTTTAAAAATACTATTATCATTATGACGAGCAATATGGGCAGCCATATTATACAAGCCAATTTTGATAACGTTACAGAAGAAAATAAAGAAAAAGTTGTTGAAGAAACAAAACGTGAAGTACTTGATCTGCTAAGACAAACAATACGCCCTGAGTTTCTTAACAGGATTGACGAAATAATAATGTTTCAGCCTTTGTTGCGTAAAGAAATTAAAGATATTATAAGAATACAGCTTAATGATCTTAAAGAGCAGCTTGCAAAAAATGGCGTTGTGCTTGAATTCAGCGAGTATGCTTTGGATTATTTGGCAGAGAATGGATTTGATCCGCAATTTGGTGCAAGGCCTTTAAAAAGATTAATACAGAAACAAATTGTAAACCAGCTAAGCAAGAAGCTTTTAATGGGAAGCATTGATAAATCGAAACCAGTATTGGTTGATGTGTTCGATGGAACGGTTGTATTTAGGAATGAAATAAACGCACATAAAGAAGCAGTAGTATAAAATAAATTGATCTTAAATAGAACCCGGTGTTGGCCGGGTTTTTTTTGCAAATATTTTTTTAATTCTTTTTCTCTTCTTTTAATTTTTCTAATTGTTCAGGCGTTAATATTGATTTCATTTTTTCTCTTTGTGCTTTTTTAAGTTTCTGCAGTTTAGTTTGTTTTTCCGCATCTGTGAGATTATTATCATTGCTGATAGTTTCCTTTTGTTGTTTCATTGACTGACGAAGTTCTTTCATTTGAGAGCGTTGTTCTTTGCTCAGGTTAAGTTCCTTCATCATCTTTCCATTTTTCTTTTTTTGAATATTTGACTGTGTCATTTGAGACGAATCAGCTTCTCTTTTAATCTGGGCATGGGTCGAAATAGCAATGAATAAAAAAGCTATTGCTATGCTGGAGATTTTTTTCATTGAAATATTTTTGTATGATAATAGATGGAAATTATCTCATTAAGTTTAATGGACGATATAAAAAACCCCGCTGTAAAGCAGGGTTATCAAACATGAAAATACAAAACATCTTATCGTAAGAAAAGCAGCTCACGGTATTTAGGCAATTCCCAATATTCATCATCAACAAGAAGCTCAAGCTTGTCTACGTGGTAACGAATGCCATCAAAATAGCTTTTTACTGAATCGCAATAAGCAATAGCTCTTTCACGCGTATCCGTTATTTCATTGGCAACTTTTCTTGCTTCAATCATTTTCTCAACACCGTTGCTGATATTGCTGATGTGCTCAGAAATTTTTTCAGCAATCAATTTTTGATTTGCATAACCACTTTCTGCCATACCAATTTCTTTAAGACCGCGAATGTTTTTAAGCAAGACATTCTGGTATTTAATTGATGCAGGAAGAATAAACGTGGTTGCTAAATCGCCAATGACTCTCGCTTCAATTTGTACTTTCTTTATATAGGTTTCCAGCATAATTTCATGCCTTGCTTCAAGCTCACTATGTGTATAAATATTATGATGCGCAAAAAGTTTTTTTGCTTTATCAGTAACGAAAGCATCTAATGCAAGCGGAGTTGTTTTTACATTTGGAAGTCCTCTTTTTTCTGCCTCTTTCTCCCATTCCATGCTGTAGTTATCACCTTCAAACAATACTGACTTACTATCAACAATATATTTTTGAATTATCTGCATTATCGCTACTTCTTTCTTTTCACCTTTATCAATTAAGCTATCTACATCTGTTTTAAATTGCGAAAGTGTTTCACCCAAAATTGTATTTAAAACCGTCATAGCGCCTGCACAGTTTGTAGCTGAGCCTACCGCTCTGAATTCAAATTTATTTCCTGTAAATGCGAAAGGTGAGGTTCGATTCCTGTCGGTATTGTCGAGCATTAATTCCGGAATACTTTTATGAATGTCAAGTTTTAGAATTGCTTCATCTTGCTCATCGAATTTTTCGCCTACTCTTTTTTCAATCTGGTTAAGAACATCGGTTAAATATTTACCAATGAATATTGAAATGATAGCAGGCGGCGCCTCATTGGCACCAAGCCTGTGATCATTTCCGGCTGAAGCAATAGAAGCTCTTAAAAGATCAGCGTGATCATGCACTGCTTTAATCGTATTCACAAAGAATGCAAGAAACATCAAATTGGTTTTTGGTGTTTTACCTGGCGCAAGAAGATTAACACCTGTGTTGGTAGCCATGCTCCAGTTATTGTGCTTGCCGCTTCCGTTTATTCCTGCAAAAGGTTTTTCATGCAGTAACACAATTAGATTATGCCTTTTTGCAACACGCGTCATAATATCCATAAGAAGCGTATTATGATCAACGGCAAGATTAACTTCTTCAAAAATGGGAGCGCACTCAAATTGAGAAGGAGCTACTTCATTATGCCTGGTACGTAATGGAATACCAAGCTTATAAGCTTCCTCTTCATAATCTCTCATAAATGCATAAACCCTTTCAGGAATGGAACCGAAATAATGATCTTCAAGCTGCTGGCCCTTTGCGGGTGCGTGCCCAAAAACTGTTCTGCCCGTCATTACTATATCTGGTCGTGCATTGGCAATTCCAGCGTCAATTACAAAATATTCTTGTTCCCAACCAAGAGTTGGCGTAACTGTTGTCACATTTTTATCAAAGTACTGGCATACATCTATGGCAGCTTTATCAAGCGCTACTAATGCTTTTAATAAAGGTGTTTTAGCATCTAATGAAGCGCCGGTATAGGAAACAAATATTGTGGGGATACACAATGTTTTGCCATTACCAATTTCAACAATAAACGGTGGAGACGAAGGATCCCATGCGGTATATCCACGCGCTTCAAAAGTTGCCCTTAATCCGCCGCTCGGAAAAGACGAAGCGTCAGGTTCCTGCTGTATCAACGCGGCACCGTCAAATTCTTCTAATGCAGTGCCATCAGCCTTTAATGTAA
Organism: Chitinophagaceae bacterium; assembly: GCA_041691235.1. Classification (GTDB taxonomy): domain Bacteria; phylum Bacteroidota; class Bacteroidia; order Chitinophagales; family Chitinophagaceae; genus Ginsengibacter. The sequence goes on along the minus strand of JBEPVC010000035.1, from coordinate 4,933 downwards.
AAAAAGAATCATGTTTTTCTGCGGTAGCTCCTGTAAGCGGCTGAAACCAGTGTGTATAGTGAGTAACATTTTTTGTTTCTGCCCAGGCCTTTAAACCCGAAGCTATCTGATCACCCATTCTGCGGTCAATCTTACTTTGACTTTTTATAGATGATACCAAACTTTTATAGGCTTCATCACTAAGAAATTTCCTTGCTGTTTTAGTAGTGAAGACATTTTCGCCAAAAATTCCCGTAATCTTTTGAGAACCGGGGACTGCCTGGGTCTTGGTATTTGAAATGAGGTTATGAAGCGCATTAAGTCTTAAAGATTGCATTTATTTTTAATTTAGGATGCAAAAAAAAGACTTATCACTTATAAAAACAACTAATTGGTTAGAAATGTGGCTAAATTTTTCACAAATGTGAATAAAATATTTATATTTTATTTTTTTTAATATAAAAGATGGATTTTAGCTGCATCCAATCTGTGAAACAAAAAATAGGAATTAAAAGAAAGGGAAAATAGATGCTTCTGTATCTCACAATTGCGCCAATGATTGGAATAGTGTAACCGATAACAAGAAACATAGTTATACTAAAAAATATGCTGAAATAAATAAAAGGTTGAATTGAAATATTCTTTTTTCTAAAGAAAATAAAAGCGATAAATAAGATCTCATAAGCAAAAATTTCCAAAGCGGCCGGAATGTATATGAGGTTAAATCTTTCGGTTAAATAAGGGCGCATTAAACTGTGATTGAGTGCTTGCGGAGTGTTATTTAAAAAACTGCGGAAGTTTGGATACAGAGGGTTGATATTAATTGATGAGGCACCACCCTTTGCTATTTCTATGAAAGCAATCTGCCGGCTCGAAACATAGGTTGGTAAATCTGTTTTAGAAGATAAATATCCTGAACAAAAAAACAACACAGCAACCAGGCAATAAATTCCAACAAAAGAAATGAAAGCAAATTTAGGTTTCAGTTCGGCAACAATCCAGGCAATTAGTGCTGGTATAAGTGTAATGAAGACAAAATTTCTTAATAAAAAAATTAAGGTTAAAAAAAGTAAGATTACTAATATGCGTTTCCATGAAAAAGACCTCTTTTTCAACATATAAAATAAGTGATAAATTAAAATTGAAAGTGATAGAAAAATAAGCCCGTCACGATGAATGCCGCTGGTGAAATAAACCACAGATGGTAAGAGAAAAATGCTGCATATCAATATAAATTTCTCACCCGGGAAAATTTGAAGAAAAACCTTGTAGAGACTAACGGACGCCCAGAAAATAAAAAAGTTATAGATGAGAGTGTTAACATAAAAATTCGTTGCACTAAAAATATTAAATAGCGATAGAATTTTTACGATGATGTTGCTTCTCGTATCATTCCAATAAGAATCGGAACTTGCTAAAAATCCCGAATAGCCACTACTGTGGCCATTATGAAAAATGTTGGTAAAATATTCGCCCGGATTACTAAAGAGCAGATGAAACTCTTCCACACCTTGCTGCTGAAAACTGAGAATATCAGAGATCGGGTAGTGGTAAATATTTATGTAACAGTTAAAAAGCGATACTATAATTCTCGCCAAAAACAAAAATATAAGCATGCGATTGCCTATACCCGAAACCTTAAAAAAATTAATACGGGTAATTAGCCAGCAAAAAAGAACACAGTAAAAAATGAATAGTAAATAACTCAAGCAGAAAATTTAATTGTGGGAAGTTAGTTAAAATATTTGCACACGTTTATATTGATAAAGTTTAAGAGATTGTAAGTTTGCGCTTCTAAAACAATTATGAAAATTACATTTGAAACAGCAGAAAAGCTTGGTCTTAAAAAAGATGAGTTTGAAAAGATTGTTGATATACTAGGTCGTACACCTAATTTTACCGAACTGAGCGCATACTCTGTTATGTGGAGTGAGCATTGCAGTTATAAGAATTCTATAAAGTGGTTAAAAACATTACCGCGGGAAGGTTCAAAACTTTTGGTGAAAGCCGGTGATGAAAACGCCGGACTAATGGATATTGGCGATGGACTCGGCGTTGTTTTTAAAATTGAAAGCCACAATCATCCCTCAGCGATTGAACCGTTCCAGGGCGCTGCCACGGGAGTGGGTGGAATTCATCGCGATATTTTTACAATGGGCGCCAGACCTATTGCGTCTCTGAATTCTCTAAGATTTGGAGATTTAAAAAATGAAAAAACACAGCACTTATTAAGTGGCGTGGTACATGGCATTGGGCGCTATGGAAATTGTTTTGGAATACCAACTGTCGGTGGTGAAATCTATTTTGAAGATTGTTACCACACTAATCCGTTGGTTAATGCAATGAGCGCCGGTGTAGTGCGATTAGGCCAAACCGTTAGTGCTATAGCAGTGGGAGAAGGCAACCCTGTTTTTATTGCAGGAAGCGCCACCGGCAAAGATGGAATGGGTGGAGCAGCTTTTGCTTCGGCAGATATTACTGAAAACAGCGCGGAGGATCTTCCCGCTGTACAGGTCGGCGATCCTTTCCAGGAAAAAAAATTATTGGAAGCCTGTATAGAAGTTATTGCAACAGGCGCTGTTATTGGCATGCAGGATATGGGAGCAGCAGGCATTATTTGCTCTACTGCAGAAACAAGTGCCAAAGGCGGAGTGGGAATGAATATTCATTTGGAAAAAGTGCCCACACGCCAGAAGAATATGAAAGCATGGGAATTACTTTTAAGTGAGAGCCAGGAACGAATGCTGTTGACCGTAAAGAAAGGTTGTGAAAAAGAAGTGATAGATATTTTTGAAAAATGGGATTTGCCCTGCTCACAAATCGGTGAAGTTACTCTCGGTGACAAGCTTCGCTTTTACATGAATGATGTTTTGGAAGCAGAGATTCCCGCGGAAAGTTTAGTGCTTGGCGGCGGCGCTCCTGTTTATGAAAGAAAATATAAAGCTCCCGCTTATCTTGAAAAAATTAATTCCTTCAACATTGATAAAATTCCGGTTCCTGATGATATAAAATCAATTGCTGAAAAAATAATCGCACTGCCAAACATCGCTTCAAAAAAATGGATTTACAATCAATATGACAGTATGGTGGGCACGGGCAATCTTAATACCAATGCTCCTTCTGATGCCGCATTGGTATTGGTAAAAGATACCACTAAAGCGCTTGCCCTCACTACAGATTGCAACAGCAGGTATGTATTTGCAAACCCATTCGTCGGTTGTATGATTGCGGTAAGCGAAGCGGCAAGAAATATTGTTTGCAGTGGTGGCACACCGTTAGGTGTTACTAATTGTCTTAACTATGGAAACCCGTATGATCCAGAAGTATATTACCAGTTTGTAGAAAGCATTAAAGGAATGACGGAGGCATGTAATAAATTTAATACACCTGTTACTGGAGGTAACGTAAGTTTTTACAATCAATCGCCTTCGGGCCCTGTATATCCTACACCAACAATCGGTATGGTAGGTATTCTTGAGAGCATTGATAATAAAATGACGTTAGATTTTAAAAAAGATGGGGATATTATTTATTTGTTAGGCAGTAGTCAAAATGATATTAATTGCTCCGAGTATCTTCATAAAATTTGTGGTGTTGAATTTTCGCCCGCTCCATATTTTGATTTGGATGAGGAATTTCGTTTACACGAAACAGTTAGTTCTCTTATTAGTAAAAAATTAATACTGTCGGCTCACGACATTAGCGAAGGCGGGTTATTTGTAACGCTTGCAGAAAGTAGCTTCCCGCAAGGTTTGGGTTTTAATGTTGAAATGAAAAATGATACAATCAGAAAAGATGCTTTTTGGTTTGGAGAAGCACAGGGAAGGGTAGTTGTAACAGTAAATGAAAAAGACACCAGGTCTTTTGAAAGTGAATTAAACATTTCATTTCAAAAATTAGGCATCGTTTCAAAAAATGAAATTATTGTGGAAAATGAAAAGTGGGGAAACATTAATGACTGGGTTGAAAAATATGATAATGCCATAGGAAATTACTTTAAAAATTATATGCCCGAATAAATGAGTAATCAACCAGCTATTGTTATTACAGGCGCTGCAGGTTTTATCGGGAGTTGCCTTGTTTCATTTTTAAATGATGCGGGTTGCGATAATCTTATTTTAGTTGATGATTTTACAAAATCTGAAAAAGAGCCTAACCTTTCAGGGAAAAAATTTGCTGTAAAAGTTGAAAGAGAAACATTTTTTGATTGGTTAGAAAAACAGCAACCTGAAATTGAATTTGTTTATCATATTGGGGCCCGTACTGATACAACAGAATTTGATTATTCGGTTCACGAACATTTAAATGTTGATTATTCGAAAAAAATTTGGAACTATTGTAGCAAGTATGCAATACCGTTAGTATATGCATCTTCCGCAGCTACCTATGGCTTGGGCGAATTTGGCTATAAAGACAGTCATGAAATAGTTGAGAATTTAAAACCACTAAACCCTTACGGTGTTTCAAAAAATGAATTTGATAAGTGGGCGCTTGCGCAAGAGCGGTATCCCCCGGCATGGGCGGGATTAAAATTTTTTAATGTTTATGGTCCCAACGAATATCACAAAGCGAGAATGGCCAGCGTTATTTTTCATTCCTACAATCAAATTATTGAAAAGGGTTTTGTGAAGCTTTTTAAATCGCATAAAAAAGAATTTAAAGACGGAGAGCAGTTGCGGGATTTTATTTATGTAAAAGATGTTCTAAAAATTTGTTATTGGTTTTTTGAATGTTGGAGAAAGAATAAAACTTTTATTCCAGGGATATATAATGTGGGGACAGGCAAGGCCCGCAGCTTTAATGACTTAGTAAAAGCGACGTTTAAAGGAGTTGATCGAAACCCTCAAATTGAATATATCAATATGCCGAAAGATATTCGCAACACTTATCAATACTATACACAGGCTGAGATGCAAAAAATTAAATCTGCAGGATATACTGAATCTATGTTTTC
>JBEPVC010000034.1:0-11653 GCA_041691235.1 Chitinophagaceae bacterium | reverse complement strand
CATTTTTTTCTTCATCTGTAATAAAAACATTTTTACAAACAAATTGCATATTGCCATTTTGTAAAAGCACACCCGGAAGCAAACTGCTTTCACACAGTATCTGGAAGCCATTACAAATTCCCAACACCTTTCCTCCTTTATTTGCAAATTCAATTACACTTTGCATCATCGGGCTAAATCTTGCAATGGCGCCGCAACGCAAATAATCTCCATAGCTGAAACCACCAGGCAATACAATACAATCTTCTGTATTAAACATCGAAATATCTTTGTCTTTATGCCAAAGAGAAATTACTTCCTGCTGCAAATCATTTTTTAATGCACCTATTATATCTCTGTCACAATTAGAGCCGGGGAAAACAACTACGCCAAATTTCATATGTGGAGTTTATTGATTTTAAAAATGCAAAAATAAATTTTTATTTTTTTACATAGGTTGCATAAATAGCAAATGCGAACATAAGCCAATGTATAGCTGCGCGAATCCACTTTTTTTGCGGGTAATAAAAAATGCAGGCTATAAATGCTGAAAGCGGTACGGTCGCTAAAATCCAGTATTGAAAATTATGACTGCTGTTAATGAAAGGAATGAACAAAGCGACGGTTAAATAAAGTGTCATAAGCCACCAGCTTTTGCGTACCTGTACGATTTGTCGTAACGCATTCAGCTGAACAAAAATTCCCCCGATAATTGCAGGAATTATTATAAGTAGCATACCCACATAACGCACATTGTTGTGAGCCAAAAATGGATAATCGAATTCAATAAACGGAACCTGGAAGCTGTATAATTTATCAGTAAGAAATAACCATGCAAATAAAAAATACCATGGAGTAAAAATACCTAAAAGCGGAATGAGCCATTCAGCAATTTTTGGAGGCCTTGTAATAAGTAACGCAAAAATGATAAGTAACGCAAAAGCTATTGCAGGGAAATAAAAAAAAGTAGCTACGCCAATAACAATTCCAATATTGAAGAGAGTTGATTTAGCTTCGGGATTATTGTAAAGGCTGCTCATTTTTGCCCACACCCAAATGAGTATGGTATTTATCACAAGCGGAGCGCTTAAGATATTCCATTCGGTAAAAAATGAAGTGATAAGCAGGTAGCTCATTGCAGGCAGATAATTTGATTTTGGCATTAACCGCCTGTTGTTAAGCAGGCGGTTAAAGCTAATAGCTTGTGTATATAATAAAAAAAATGTGATGATGGAATAGCTTAATGGAAATCCATCCAAACCAGGTTTCAGAAATTTCATTACCCGGTTAAAGAGAAAGCTATCTGACTTTTGAATAAGAGGAATTTGAGGAGAAATAAACCATGGCAGCTTCAGAATTAATCCATACACAAGAAGCATGAATGTATTAAAAGGATTATTGGCCCGGAAAATTCCTGTCACTACTAAGAGTTAAATTAAAACTTAAAAATAAAAAATTAATAGAGTAGCGCAATAGAAATCCAACAATAAAAGAAATATTGTTTACAAAAAATATCAGTATTCAATTTTTGCAAAGCAGATAAAGCTTCTGTAAGTGCATGGCACAATAATTTGATAAGAGCTTACCTGTTTTGCATATCGTGGCATGAACTCGTAACCCCGGTCGAGACTTCTTAATGGAGGATTGCGTGTAACTATTCCATCAGCAGAAACACTTTGATCATTTATAAGCTGGTCTCGTCTTTGCAGTTCATTAAATAAAAAATGCAGCATTCCGCCGGTTAGCATAATACTATAAGATAAATAATTATCATTGTCATCATCAAATTGCGATTTATGTACCACGTTGCTCCAGATTAGCTGTCCTGATTTATCAAGGTCAAGTACCATGATATTCTCATAATAATATCTCACCTGTGAAATATTATTATAATACCTTGATCTTCCGTAATAGCCATAGGAATATGGAGAATAGAGATAATAAGAGTCGTAAGGCGTAATTGAAGGATATCCGTATAAATAGTCATAACGGTTCCATGGAGTTCCACGCGATTGAGTAGAGTGATCTTCTGCGGTCAAAATAAAGCCGCCATCATTTTTAAGAACTACATCGCCAATAAAGTAATCATTAAAAGCAAGTCGTGAGCCACCTTCAGATTTTGCCTGCGCTCTAACGGAGTCGCTTAGTTGCACAAAGTTGTCTGATAGCAATTTCTCATTTGTTTTGTCCCAAACGGCAGTGTAAAGCCCTTCAATATTGCCGTTCCTCTTTGCATAAAATAATGAATTAATGATGTAATGCTTATTTACATTATCTATTTTCAATTTTATTTCATCAAGATAATGATCGGAAAGAACTAAATTGTTAACAACAAAGTTATCTTCCATCGGCCCTTTTATAATCAAATCCAGCTTTTGTATATAGTCCCTGGAGTTTGATCTGTTTCCTCTCGTGAAAATGAAATTTCCTGCATTGTCAACAAAAAAATCACTAAAGACATCTTTGCGATCTTCAAACGCTGTTTCTAAACGAGACTTGTGTAAAAGCTGCAGGCTATCATCAAAAAGTAAAGTGGTAAAATTGAATTTATCATTTTTCTTCTGGATCTTATAAATCATTATTTTCGACTTATCCTCACTATTTACCGTACTATAAATTTTATTATCCGCGAAAAAGCTTATGTAAGTAGTATCCAACTCAAATGGCTTTTTTAATATTTTACCATTGCCATCAATTTTCGCAGCCATACAATGTAAAATATTCCTTTTTTGAAACTGGTAAATTATGTAAGCAAAATCAGGATACGCAACAAAATCCACATTCATAATTTTATCGGGCATAAAATCAAGATCAACTCTCTCTTTTAGCTTCATGTCATTATCATACACGCTAACTGCATATTGACTTCTTATATTTTTATAAATTAAAAAATTACCGCTTACCTTACCTATGATTTCAAAGTCCACATTGCGCACATCCTCATATTCCGGCTTCGTATACGTTATTTGTTGAGAAAATGTTTGGTGGGTTAATAAACCCAAAACAAAAAAAATAATAATCTTCTTCATATTTTTTCCTTGACACGCTAAATTAAATAAAGCCATTAATTAAAAATAAATTAAGATAATTTTATGCAACACTAATTTACGATAAAAAAAATGCCTACAGTTCTCATTACAGGAGGAACCGGATTGGTTGGCCGAAAATTAACAGAGCATTTAATAGAGAATAATTACGAGGTAATTATTTTATCAAGAAATAAAAATAACTCTTCAGGCAATTCTAAAATAACATATAGTTATTGGGATGTAAAAAAAGAAGTGATAGATGTTGCCGCCATTCAAAAAGCAGACTGCATTGTTCATCTTGCCGGAGCCGGTGTTATGGATAAAAGATGGAGCAAGGCGTATAAAAAAGAAATACTTGAAAGCCGCACAAAAAGCGCAGCACTGTTAGTTAAAACTTTGAAAGAAAATAATCACAATGTAAAAACTTTTGTTTCAGCCTCCGCAATTGGCTGGTATGGTGAAGATTCGGATCCGCTAATAAGAAAGGAAGGATTTATTGAAACAGATTTAGCTGCGAAAGATTTTTTAGGTGAAACCTGCTTGCTGTGGGAAGCAGTCTCAGAACCTGTTACCGGCCTGGGCATACGATTGGTTAGAATAAGAACAGGGATTGTATTGAGCAACGAAGGTGGCGCACTAAAGGAATTTAGAAATCCTTTAAGGTATGGAGTAGCCGCTATTTTAGGAAATGGAAAGCAAATAATAAGCTGGATACATATTGATGACCTGTGCAGGATGTATTGCGAAGCAATTGAAAATAATTTTTTGCAGGGAAGCTATAATGCTGTTGCACCAATTCCTGTTTCTCAAAAAAAATTACTGTTAGTGTTAGCAGAAAAACTTCGCAATAGATTTTATACTACTATTCATGTTCCCAGGTTTTTTTTAAAATTGATTTTGGGAGAACGAAGCATAGAAATTTTAAAAAGTGCAACCGTGAGTTGTAAAAAAATTAAATCAACCGGGTTTACTTTTTTATATCCCACACTTGATGCGGCTATGGAAGAATTAGTAAAATCATTTAAAAAGAAACGGATTTAAAGTATCGGAATTTATTTACAAGTCATCCGTTGTAAATTTTTTCAAGGCGAAAAAATAATAACCGCAAATATAGACGAGGCTTGCAACTACCATTATCCATAAATCAGGCGCATTGTCGTATATTATTTTATTTCCAAAAGGAATAGGAAGCATTACGTCCGTAACCTGTAAGGGTAGAAAGTATCCGAGCGGGCTCAAATTTGCCTTGTGGTTAATCAACATGGTAATGATAAATTCAAAAATTAAACCGTACAAAAAGAATACGGCAATTGCAGCGCCGCTTCGCCTGAAGAGCACAGCAAGAAACATTGCAAATGTTATGTAAGCAAATGTTTGAATAAAAATATAGCCAACGTTTTCCATTCCTGCAAACGAAAATGATGAGCCTGTAGTAAGTGAACCAAAAAGCAACGCCACTAAAAAATTAAAAAATGTTCCCACCAAAGAAAATAAAAGCGCGAAAACAAATTTTACCGAAACAAATTGTTTACGCGTCCATCCATCAATAATATTTTGCCGGTGAGTTTTAAAATTAAATTCATTGGTGAGTAACATAATAAAAAGTATACCCGGGAAATATAATAGCCAGCTACTCATCCACCCCACTGTTTCCCACACTTTTGGAAATGCATAGGGTGTACCTAAAAGTAGTTGGCTTTGGGGCAATGATTCGGTGGCTAATTCATTTATATAATAACCTGTATAATTTATACCAAGTATGGAAAATGAATAGAGAATTGTAAATACCCAAAACGCTTTATAGTTTTTTACTTTAAGCCATTCAACTTTTAATAAATGTAGCATGCCTGATTTTAATTATTTGTAAGCTCAAAAAATCTTGATTCGAGACTTTTCTTTTTTAGCAGAAGGTGATTAAGAATTATTCCGTTATCAAAGCAATATTTATTTATTGCTTCAAGGTCTGCGGTTCCCACCGGGAAAAAAACTTTTATAGTACCGCCTTCTTTTGCGACTCTTATATTATTACCCATTGCATTTAATACCTGCAGCAATTTTTCACTGTTACCTGAACCTACTTCCACCATATCTTCATTTGATAATATTTCATTTACATTTCCTGTTGTTACCAGCTCACCTTTTTTTAGAATGGCAACGTGTGTACAAACTTTTTCAACTTCATCAAGCAAGTGGCTCGCCATAATAATTGTTTTGCCTTCGCTGTACAAATTTTTCATAAGATCCCTGATTTCCGCTATGCCAACCGGATCAAGCCCGTTAGTAGGTTCATCAAAAACAAGCACTTTCGGATTCCCCAACAGGCATGATGCAATCGCAAGGCGTTGCTTCATACCAAGCGAATAGGTACTGAACTTTGAATCTTTTCGTTTAGTTAGATCTACCATTTCCAATACACGTGGAATATCTTCTTTGCCATGTTGCTTTATTTCTGCAGCCAACTCAAGGTTTTTTAACCCAGATAAATAATGATAGAAATTAGGCGTTTCTAAAAGTGTTCCAATCCTTCTCCTGTGCAGTTCCGTAGGTGGTTCATCAAATAATTTATATGTTCCGGAAGTAGGTTTCAAAATGTCCATGATAGTTCCGAGCATCGTCGTCTTGCCGCTACCGTTAGGTCCGAGTATTCCAAAAACTGATCCTTCAGGGACAGAAAAGCTTACATTTTTAAGAGCTTGAATGCGGCCATAAGATTTTGATAGGTTTTCAATCGCAAGAATTGACATAAGTGTTAAAGATTGATAGAAGAATTTAAAGATACAAAGCCAAAAATAAAATAAGCGAATAATTATTCCTCTACTTTAATTTTTAGAAATGTTTTTTTTTGAATGCAGGTTCTTAAAATCAAGTATATTTAACTTTGATTATTAACCTAACTTATTTTAAAAACTTCACACATGTATCAAAAAATTTACTGCAAATTTTTTAGTCTTTCATTTTTTCTCGGTTTATTTTTTTACAGCAATCAAATTTTTGCACAATGCGGTGTCCCGCCGATAGCTGGTTCTGTTACTATTTCTATTGCAAATAATGTTATCAATTCTTATTATTCAGGCTTAGGAAATCCTTTAGCAGGAGGCACTTCACTAACTGTTAGCCCGGTTGATGCAAGAGGTAACACTACAGCAATAGCCGCTGGCGACCTTGTTGTAATAATGCAAATGCAGGGAGCAGATATGAATACTAACAATGGTGATGATTATGGAAATAATGTTGCCGGGGCACCTGCTTCAGGTTATGTAGCATCTAATTTGTTTGCAGGTTATTATGAGTATAATACTGTTGCCAGTGTTGCAGGAGCAACAATTAATTTTCTGTATTCATTAGCTAACAATTATTATAACCGTGATTTCACGTCAACAACTTCAATTCAACGATACCAGGTTATACGTGTACCGCGGTATTATGATTTTAAAATTAAAGCTTCAGCGTCTGTTACTTCTCCGGCATGGAATGGTAATACAGGCGGCGTTGTTGCAATAGATGTTGCTAATACCTTTACGCTTATTGGCCAGGTTGACGTAAGGTTTAAAGGATACAGGGGAGGAGGTGGAAAAAATTTCGCTGGCGCTACTGCAGGTAATAGTAATGGAACAGGCATATTAACCAATACGGATTATCGTTGGAATTCTCCCGTAACAAATCCTGCAAATTTAGCCGGAGGTGTAAAGGGCGAAAGTATTGCGGGAAGTCCTGCATATTATTATGATGAAGGAACCAGCACCACAGTTACAGCAAGCGTAGAAGGATATATAGACGGAAGCATGGGATGGGGAGCTCCTGCCAATGCCGGTGGTGGCGGTACTGATGGAGAGCCATCATCAAATCAATATAATTCCGGAGGCGGCGGCGGCGCAAATGGTGGTGATGGCGGGCATGGCGGTAGCGGATGGAATGGCGGTAGCGGAGATGCAACAACTTTTCCAACTGGTGGATATGGCGGAAGTAGGTTTGCAGAAAGATCCATTCAAAGATTTATAATGGGCGGCGGTGGCGGTGCCGGTTCTGCAAACAATAGTATTCCATCTGATGAATATTACTGCAGCGGTGGCAATGGTGGTGGTGTCATTTTAATAAGAGCTAAAATTTATGCAGGCACAGGTAGTGTTCTTGCAGATGGTTCAAATGCTCCTGGCGTTACAGATACATTTACCCCAGCTCAAACAGATGCTGCAGGCGGCGGCGGCGGTGGTGGAACGATTGTTATAGTCACAACCCAAAACGGCCTAACAGGTTTAGCCGGAATCATAGCATCTGCAAAAGGTGGTGATGGTGGAGATATGACAAATTATTTTGATCATGGCCCCGGTGGTGGTGGTGGTGGTGGCGTAATTATTACTAACGGTGTTTTTTTATCTTCTAATATCGCAGGTGGCTTAAACGGATTTACAAGAACAGGTTCTGATACAGGACCAATTAATAACAGCTATGGTGCAACCAGTGGAACTTCCGGCGTATTAATAAGTTTATCTTTTCCTCCGCCATTGGTTAACGCAGGAGATTTGAGTTCACCATGTGGCGCTCTTCCTGTTACCTTAACAAACTTTGCAGCAAGATGGAATAATAATACCGTTGATCTGCAATGGCAAATTACCAATGAAATTAATTTAAGCGCTTTTGAATTGGAATATAGTAATGATGGAATTCATTTTTCAAAGCTTGCATCATTGCCTTATCACAGCAGTGTAACAACCTATACCTATAGCCATTTAACACCGTCTGTAAAAAACTTTTACAGACTTAAAATGGTTGATGTGGATGGCAAGTTTTTTTATAGCAAAGTATTAAGTGTTCATAAAAATATTTCCGGCGCTAAGGTTGTTGTGATTTATCCAAATCCTGCATACAATGATTTAACACTACAGGTTATTACAGCAAGCGAAGAAAAGCTTTTTGTAAAGATTTTTGATAACTCAGGAAGATTGGTTTTAAATAAAAATTATACTGTGCCATCAGGCCAAAATTATATTTCAATTGATGGAATTGATAAACTGCCGGCATCAAATTATGTAGTAACGGTAAAATCACAATCAATAAACGCAGTTGAAAAATTGATTGTAGGTAAAAGATAATGTTACAAAAATTGAATTATGAAATTGGTCGAATCAAATGATTCGGCCAATTTTTTTATAAGAGTGGGCTATGATTTTTTTTATTGAGGAAGCTGTGCATCATGCCATACACTTGAAAATTCTCCAAGGATTGCAAAGCCCAATCTATTAAAATTTAAATCGCTCAATTTTAAATTATCAATATCGTTTTGCAAAACTTTTCGTCTAAAAGGATTAATAGTGCCGCCGGTTAGCCCGGCACGAATATTCGGATCGTATTGAAATTGTGGATCCACTAAAGTGCCCCGTGGATACATGATTGCGGGCTGTCCGTAACCGCGTATATCTAAATTTTTTGGATGGTCTAAACCTAAAGTGTGTCCATATTCATGGGCTGCTGTGGTAGAATTATTTAATAAATTTTCTAATTTAAAATAACCGGTATTAGAACCGAGCCCGTCAACAAACGAGATATTTCCATTTGCATATTCTTCAATTCTAAAATAATTATTTCGCGGATTGTTATTTTCAAAAACTGTTTCAGGTTTTAAAGAGCTTTTATAAACTCCTTCAATCTTAAAAAAAACTTCATACAAATTTCTTTTGATAATGGTTTTGCCTTTTGGGAGATTCCAATGGCCTTCTATATCTTTTGCTATTTGCGTGCTTAAAATTTCATTCGCAGCATTGCCATAAAAATAAATTGTTGAATGAATGATCAATAGATTATTTGCAGGCTGTAATTCTACTTCTCCCATAATTAATTTCTGACTGGCTTGCCGCTTTTCAAAACACTTTGTAAACGTTCAAGTGTTTTTCTTTCTGCGCAAAGGCTTAAGAATGCTTCTCTTTCCAGGTTTAATAAATACTGTTCACTTACAAGGGTTGGTTCACTTAAGTCGCCACCGCACATGACATACGCAAGCTTTTTTGCAATCAGCACATCATGCTCACTTATATAATTTCCCCTGAACATTCCATTTATACCCGCATACAACATTCCCAATCCTGAGCGACCCAAAACCCTTATGTCTGTCCTTTGCGTGGGCATAGTATATCCATGATCAAAAATATCAATCACGCTTTGTTTAGCGTCTGCAATCCTTCTTGACTGGTTCATGCTTACTTCGTCTACGCCTTTACGTAAGATACCGAACTCATAGGCCTCAAATGCAGACGTAGAAACTTTTGCAGTGCCAATCGTGATAAACCTGTTTTGCAACGGAATAGTATCAGGTTCATTATGCTGAACAGCATCCGATGCTCTTAATGCAAATTCCTTTGTTCCTCCACCGCCCGGAATAACACCTACGCCTAATTCTACAAGCCCGATATAAGTTTCGGCTGCTGCCTGAACTTTATCACTGTGCAGGCTCATTTCACATGCTCCTCCAAGTGTTAGACCATGTGGTGCCACTACAACAGGTATAGATGAGTAACGCACCCGCATCATTGTATTTTGAAACATGCGTATAGCTAAATCCAGTTCATCATAATCCTGCTCCGCAGCATACATAAAAATCATTCCTATGTTTGCACCGGCACTAAATTGAGGACCTTCATTAGCAATCACGAGGCCTTTAAATTTTTCTTCAGCGATAGCAATTGATTTATTAACCGCTTCCAACACTTCGCTGCCAATGCTGCCCATTTTAGTGTTCCATTGCAACCCAACAACTTCATCGCCCATGTCGTATAAATTACAAGGTCCGTTTGTCCAAACAATTTTTTCTTTAAGGTCGCTTAATATTATAAACGACTCGCCACCGGGGAGTGCCTTATAGACTTGTGAGCTAACGTCATAGTATAAACGCTTTCCGCTTTCAATTTTATAAAATGAATTATTTCCTGCTGCTAAAAAATCATCAACCCACTTTGCAACACTATATCCTGCCGCTTTCATTGCAGCTGTTGTTTCCTTCACTCCAATTATATCCCATGATTCAAATGCACCAATCTCCCAGCCAAAGCCGGCTTTCATGGCATCATCCACGCGATAAATCTCATCACTTATTTCGGGTATGCGATGCGAGATATAAGAAAAAAGGCTGTAATGAAAAGCCCTGTAAAATTCACCGGCTTTATCTTTTCCTGCGGCTAATAATTTTAATCTTTGTTTTAGATCTTCAATTGGCTTCGCTGCGTCTATGCTTGCAAACTTTGTCTTTTGTCTTGGCTCATATTCGAACTTCTGCAAATTAAGCGTTCTGATTTCTTTCTCCCCTTTAGGGGTTGGGGGCATTTTCTTAAAGAATCCTTGTCCTGTCTTATCGCCCAGCCAGTTATTCGCAACAATTTTATCAAGCCATGCAGGAATTGTAAAGGTTTCCTTTGCTTCATCCTGCGGACAATTATCTGCAACGCCTTTGGCAACTTTTACGAGTGTATCAATTCCAACTACATCGGCTGTACGAAAAGTCGCAGATTTCGGACGGCCTATAATTGGCCCTGTCAAAGAATCTATTTCATCTATACTTAACCCAATTTTATCCATTAAATGAAAAACAGACATGATGCTGAAAACCCCGATACGATTGGCTATGAAGGCCGGTGTATCTTTACAAAGAACGGTAGTTTTTCCAAGATACAAATCACCGTAGTGCATTAAAAAATCAATAACTTCTTTATCAGTAAATGGCGTAGGAATAATTTCAAGAAGCCGCAAATAGCGTGGCGGATTAAAAAAATGTGTGCCGCAAAAATGTTTTTTAAAATCATCGCTTCTTCCTTCTGCCATTAAATGAATAGGAATACCGGAAGTGTTGGAGGTAATTAATGTGCCGGGCTTTCTATATTTTTCTACTTCATCAAAAACAAGTTTTTTAATATCCAACCTTTCAACAACTACTTCAATTGTCCAATCACAGTTGGCAATATCTTTCATATTATCTTCAAAATTCCCGGTGGTAATATTTTTGATGACATCTTTTGTAAAAACGGGTGAAGGGTTGGATTTAATTGCAGCAGCCAATGCTTCATTTACAATACGATTTTTTACCGAAGGTTTATCAAGCGATAAATTTTTCTTCTTTTCTGCATCGGTTAATTCTTTTGGCGGAATATCAAGAAGTAATACCTGTAAACCAATTCCAGCAAAGTGGCAGGCAATGCGGCTTCCCATAACACCGCTTCCCAAAACTGCTACTTTTTTTATATTTCTTTTTTGCATTGTTTTGTTTTAATGTAAACGGCTTTAAAAAATTTATATAGAAATTCTTTTGCCAATTGCAAATCAAAAATTTAACTCACTCCACTTCCGTTCTCAATTATTTTATCCGGGCTTACAAAATATAGTTTGCCACTTGCATCTTCAGCCATTAAAATCATTCCGTTACTTTCAATACCTTTCATTTTTCTTGGGGCGAGATTCGCAACAACAACAACCTGCTTTTGAATTATTTCTTCCGGCGAAAAATGTTGTGCTATTCCTGAAAGAATAATTCTTTTTTCAAAACCTAAATCAATTTCAAGCTTTAAAAGCTTATCAGCCTTTTCAACTTTTTCTGCGGAGATTATTGTTCCTACTTTAAGATCAATTTTTGAAAAATCATCGTAAACAATTTCAGATTTTGTTTT
>JBEPVC010000033.1:0-11883 GCA_041691235.1 Chitinophagaceae bacterium | reverse complement strand
TTAGTTTATATCTTTTCCTTCATTAAGCGTTTTAATCATCTTATCAATCGCGTCTTTGTTAGCCTGGTTAGGTGCCAGTGGCTGTGCAAGCTTTATATATTTTAATGCATTTTTATAATCGCCGTTTGCGGAATAACCCCGGGCGAGGTCCATATCAGTTGTAAAAATACCAGGGCTTTTTTGTGCATTCAGTTTAAAAACATCTAAAGCTTCCTTTGGCTTTTTCTCTGTTAACAATTGTCTTCCGTATTGATGAACCTCTTGTATTGTTCCTAACTGAAGTGCTTCTTTCATTTGTGCAGCTGCCTCTGCAGATTTTCCCTGCTTCTCTAAAATCATTGCTCTTGTGCTGAGGGTATTAAAATTCTTTTGGCCAATAAATCTTCCATTAATAGAATAATCGCTCCACTGCAAAGCATCTTCAAAATCATTTTGCTCTGCAGCAAATTTAGCAGCCGAAGCCCATGTATCAGGCGTAAATCCTTTATCAGATTTCAATTCATTTTTAAACATTGCTAATTGTGTTTTTACATAATCAACTTCTATTTTAAAAGGAATTTCTAATTTTTCCCACATTAATGCCACAACGGCGCTGAACTTAGTTTCATTGTTGCCATTAACAGATTCATCTATAAATTCATATTTAAGCCACTCTACATTTTCATTTAACGGAACAGTCTTTACTGTTACCCTTAATGCATCTTCTTTTGAATCATAAAAAAACGATCCCCACGATGTAGAGTTGTTACTAAAAATTAATGTGGCATCACCATTACCTATTGCTACAAAAAATCCATAAGTTCCAGCCTGTAAAGGTTTTCCTTCAATCATTACATCAGTACTAAATGTGATCGTAGTATTTTCATTTGCTCCGCCACGCCATGGTGCAGCTTTGCTTGTACCAAATCCAAGGTCAGTAAAACCTGCAGGAACTAAGTCATTCCAGATTTTTCCTTCACGTCCATTTACGTGAGGACGATCATAATGAATTGTTACATCTGTTATCCCGATTCTCTCACTTACTGAAGCTTTTTTGTTTCCGCCGTTAGGAGGAGTTGTAAGATTTTGCGCCGTTGCTGTAATGATGAAGCACGATAGTAAAAAGGATAAATAAAATTTACTTTGCATAAAATAGTTTTAGAGAATAAATCTAATCTATACAACGACTGGTCCCAGTTTTTTTTTGATGAATGGCAAAAGTAAAAGCTTAAAAACGCAGGTTAGAAAAATTCTCATGTAAAAAGTTTCAGCGTTTCGTGATAAACATGAAGAGTTCCGTACGAATCCAATTCTGCAAATGCATGTAAATGCTGGTTTGATGTAGGCATTATGCGGGTTTCGAAAAATTTATTTGCAGTTTAATGCGTGTATTATTTATTTGTCATATTTTTATCATAGTAAATTACTGCTTGGGATGCTTAAAAAAGAAAGACAGGCTTTTATCATTCATAAGGTCAATCTTCATAATAAAATCCTTTCCAGTGATCTTAGCCAGGAAATAAATGTGTCAGAAGATACTATCCGCCGCGATTTGAATGAATTATCTGAAATGAAGAAGATAATAAAAGTGCATGGTGGCGCATTATCCAAATCATTTCATAATTCTTTTCAGCATAAAAATATTTATTCACTCGAGCATAAAAAAATTATTGCTCAAAAAGCAGTGTCATTAATCAAGGATGGAATGTTTGTGCTCACAACCGGAGGAACAACCATAATCGAATTGGCACGTGCATTACCAGAAAACCTGCAGGCAACTTTTTTTACGGGAAGCTTGCCGGCGGCTTTTGAATATATGCATCATCCTAATATTGAAGTCATCATTATAGGCGACAGGCTTTCTAAAAATTCTCAGATTACAGTTGGCGGGGCAGCAATTTCAAAAATAAGAGAAATAAAAGCTGATATGTGTTTTATGGGAGTAAATGCCATTGATATTGAGAATGGAATCACCGATAGTGATTGGGATATTGTTCAATTAAAACAGGCTATGATAGAATCATCTTCAAAAGTTGTGGCTCTGACTATTTCCGAAAAAGTAAATACAACGATGAGATTAAAGGTTTGCAATGTAAAAGATATAGATGTTCTTATAACAGAATTAAAACCTGATGATAGCCTGCTTGCATCTTATACCGGAACTGAAATTGAAATTATATAATCAAATATTTTTATCACACCAAAAACCAAAACATGAAAATTAATACTTACAAATGGCACAGCAAATGGAAAAAGCTGTTAATGCTTATATCTATTAATTTGATTTTAAGCTCCAGCTTTGCCCAGGTAAACGTGACGGGGAGAGTTACTAATCAAACTGGCGACGGTATTTCCGGCGTTTCCGTGACCTTTAAAAATAGTACTAACGGTACGGCCACAGACGCTAATGGTAACTACACGTTACCCGCTCCCTTAAAGCCTGGAAATTATATTTTAAGGTTTTCTGGGGTAGGTTATAAGTCTGCAGAACAACCTTTAAAAGTTGACAACAGTGAAAATTACTCTGCGAGCATTCAACTTGCTAATGATGTTTTGGGGCTTGATGAAGTAGTAGTGACAGGTACGTCATTAGGCACTACCAGGAAACAATTAGGTAGTTATATAAGTACAGTAAAAGGAGAAGACCTGACCAAAGGTGCAACAGGAAATGTACTGGAAGCATTGCAGGGTAAAACTGCGGGCGCTCAAATTATTCAGAATAATGGTGATCCGGCTGGAGGCGTTTCTGTAAGGTTACGTGGGATAAGTTCTATTTCCAGTTCGTCTGAACCTTTATATATTATTGATGGTGTAATTGTAAACAATGCTACAAATCGCGTAACAAATACATCCGGTAATTATGATGGGAATAATTTTGTAGGAACTATTGGTGAGAATAGGCTTGTAGACATTAATCCTGCTGATATTGATCATATTGAAGTGTTGAACGGTGCTGCTGCCGCAGCTATTTATGGAAGCCGGGCAAATGCAGGTGTGGTGCAAATATTTACAAAAAAAGGCAAAACAGGTGCACCGGTTATAAGCTTCACATCCAGTTTCACGCTTAGCGAATTGAGAAAAAAGCTTGACGTCAACAAGGCGCCCATAAAATTCGGAGGGCCTACAGATGGTCCGGGCGCACTTACGCAGGATATTATTACAAAAGTAGGAACCCCTCCAGTTTTTTTAACTAATACCACTCCGGTAACAAGGTATGATTACCAGGATTATATTTTTAGAAAAGCAATCGGCACTGATGATAATGTTTCTGTTTCAGGCGGCACCGATAAAACAAAATATTTTGCATCTGCTTCTTATTTTTATAACCAGGGCATTGTAAAAAATACCGATTTTCAACGCTACAGTTTCCGGGTAAATGTTGAACAAATATTAAGCAAATCGCTCACCTTTAATATGGGCCTTAACTATATTAATAGCACGGCTAATGAAAAACCTGATGGAAATTCTTTTTTCTCCCCCATGAATTCTGTTACCATCATTGGCAATTTTCATAACATATGGCAAAGAGATGCAAATGGTAATTTGATGGCGGTAGGAGAAAGAGGGCGAACAAATCCCGTATCAATAATAGAAGATGTTAAGCAAAAAGAAATTACCAGTAGGGTACTGGCAAGTGCAGGTTTAAAATTGAAAGTTTTTAAGAATCTGAATATTGATTACAATTTAGGAATTGATAACTACTCACAATTAGGAACGACATTAATTCCGCCGTATGCTTATAATGTAGGTGATGGATTTTATGGCGGTGGTATTACACTAGACCCTGCCCGTAACGGTTATGCGAGTACCGCTACAAATACTTTCTTCGCCATTAATCATGATGTGGATGCAACTTATACCGGTAAGATTAATGACAATCTTAATTCAACAACACAGGTAGGTTTTTCACAGCAATACGAAAGAAACAATTACAGCCTTTTCCAGGGACGAGGGCTGGCGCCTTTTGTACAAACTGTAACTGCTGCTGCAACAGTTCTTCCGGGAGTAGACGACAGGAGTGAGTTTTCAGTTTCGGGTGCATTTCTTCAGCAAAATTTTAAATACAAAAACCAGTTATTCATAACCGGCGCTGTTAGGCTTGATGGTTCTTCTATATTCGGAGAAAATCAACGCAACCAGGTTTATACCAAAGCAAGCGGAAGTTATGTATTATCTTCCGCTGATTATTGGGCCAATTCAGGAGTTGCTGATTGGTGGGATGTTTTAAAATTACGAGTAGCTTATGGTGAAAGTGGTAATCTAACAGGAATAGGGCCTTATGCACGCTTTAATACTTATTCATCATCAACCTTTGTTGGTAAATCGGCTTTAACCGGCAATACTATACTGGCAAATTCAAATATAAAACCTGAACGCCAGAAAGAACTTGAGTTTGGAACGGATATGTCTTTCTTCAAAAGCAGGTTAAACTTTACCTTAAATGTTTACAATAAAAAAGTAAATGACTTATTGATAAATAGGGTTACGGCACCTACAACAGGCTTTAGCAGTTTCCTGAGCAACCTTGGTTCTTTAGAAAATAAAGGCTTTGAAATTGTATTAGGCGGGACTCCAGTCTCAACTAAAAATTTCAAATGGGATATCAATGCAATCTTCAATCATAACAGGAATAAAGCTACAAACATCGGAACCGCTTTAACCCTCTTCAGTACAAATGCCGGTGCACCTGTGGCAATTCTTCAGGGGCAGCCCATCGGCGTTTTTTACGGAACTTTCTTTGCAACGGATGCAGATGGCAACAAGTTGTTGAATGCAGCAGGAATACCCGTTACCGCAAGGGGAACCCAGGTAAGCCCGCAGCAATATACACTGGATAAAGATGGTTCAGTAGCAGGAACCGGAACCGTTCTTAGAAAAATTATCGGTGACCCTAATCCTGATTATACGGCCACACTTGTCAATGAATTTTCGTATAAAAAATGGGACTTACGGGTACAGCTAGACGCAGTACAGGGAGTAGATGTTTTCAATGCAGATTTTAGAACACGCCAGGGAGTAGGTAATGGAAAGGTTGCGGAAGCAGAAGACCTTGGAAAAGTACCCCGCGGTTATGTTCTTGGAATTTATTCTATTGAACAATGGAGAATAGATGATGGTTCTTTTGTAAAACTCAGAGAAGTTTCTCTTAGTTACAGTATAGGCAGTATAAAAGGCATAAGAGATATTACCGTATCTCTAAGCGGAAGAAATCTTATAAGCTGGGATAATTATAAAGGATATGATCCGGAAGTAAATGCAGCAGGGCAGAGTACTTTATTGCGGGGCATTGATTTTGGTTCAGTACCTATACCCAGAACATTCAGTTTTACAATCCAGGCTAAATTCTAAAATTCTAAAACGACAAGTATGAAAATTTTAATAAATAAAACATTCGCTGTTCTGAGTCTAATTGCTTTGTTAATGTACACAAGCAGTTGTAAAAAAGATTATAGCAATCCAAATGCTGCTCCAGGTGATGATGTATTTTCATCTGCAAGAGGTTTAACTGCTGCAGCAATCGGTTTACAACGGACGTATTCGCTATCAAGAGCCGGATCGATATACAACATTGTAACAGCAAATGGATTTGTTACAAATGAATTGATTATTCTCAATACAGGTAATACAGCGGAAGCCCAGTTAAATACAGGCGGCTCAAGCGTTGACGGAACTAATACTATAATTGCAAACATTTGGGCTAATGCAAGCAAAATTGTTTTCGATGCAGATCACATAATCCAGGCATCTGCTTCATTGCCCGACCAGGGCTATGCGAGTGGATTAATTGGATATGCTTCTATTTATAAGGCTATGGCATTAGCAAGCGATGCTATGTTTTGGGACAAGGTTCCAGACACCGTTGGTACAAATGTTACTTTCTCCGATAGGCTACAGGGATTTAATAAGGCAATTGTGGTAGTTGATGAAGCCTTAAGTACAATACAATCGACTCCTATAAGCGCTTCTTTCGCCGGCAATATTCCGCCGGGCACTGACATTGTTAATACATTATATGCTTTGAAAGCAAGATATTCTTTATTCGCAGGGAATTATGCGGATGCTTTAGCGGCAGCGAATATGGTTGATCTTACCGTAAAGAGCACAATGAATTTTGATGCTGTAAGCATTAACCCGATTTATGAAACCGCAACATCAACCAACAATGTATTCCAACCGATTGATTCGACTTTTGGCTTACCTGTAGATCAGCGTCCATCCGCAACCGATATGCGGGTACAGTTCTATACAACTATTAATTCAGCTATTGCGCCGAGATTCAGGGTAGGAGGTTTTGGAGCAACATCAACAAGCCCATGGCCATATTATTTACCCGGAGAGATTACTTTAATAAAAGCAGAAGCGGATGCAAGAATGTCAACACCTGATCTTGGAAATGCCGTGATAGAATTAAATAAAGTAATTACCAAAGCTCCGGCAGGCGATCCATTTGGAATAGGAGCCAATGAACCAGCATACTCAGGTTCGCTTACACAAGATGCAATACTTGATGAAATATATCGCCAGCGGTGCATTGAATTATTTATGTCAGGATTAAAATTGGAGGATATGCGGAGATTTGGAAGGCCGATGGCAGAAATGAAAAGAAACTTTTTCCCTTACCCGTTCAGGGAAAGAGATAACAATCCTAACACGCCACCTGATCCTCCGTTTTAGAAAAAAGATTTAATAAAAAAAGCCTCACTCAATGAGGCTTTTTTTATTAAATGTGAGTATATACTATATACGTTTATAAAAAGTACTAATCGAAAAAAAAATTAATAATATTAATATTGAAAATCAGCCTCAAGCGGATAATGATCAGAAAAATAAGAATGAATTATTTGAAACTGGTTTACCGAAAATTTTTTATCGGCTAAAATATAATCAATGCGTAATGTAGGCGAAATGTCGCGGTAACTTCGGCCAATCCAAAACCCTTTTTCAAGAAATGCATCCTGCAAATTTCCCCGTATTTTGAAGTATGTGCTTGAATTGGGCACGTCATTAAAATCGCCGCAAACTATAACCGGGTAAGGGCTCTTATCAATTTGTTCTTTTACAAGACTAGCCTGGTTGTAACGATAAACATAGCCTCTTTTTAATTTTGATAATATTGTTCTCGAATCTTTTAAGCCAGCCTCCTTACTATGTTTTATATCACTTATAACTTGTAAATCTTCTCCGTCAAACTTTACCGATTGCAGATGTGTTGTAAAAATTCTGAAAATTTTTTCATTCACTTTTACATCTAAGTAAATTAAATGCTCGGCATAAGAATTTTCATCGTAGCTCAATTGCGCAGAATCTATAACCGGGTACTTTGAAAAAATCGCAACACCCGATCTAACTCCATAACCTATTTCGGAAGATCTCACATAATAATGATATGGGTAGCCCATTTTTTCAATTACAGGAATTGTAAAATCGTGATGTCTGGTATCAAACGGCTCAAAGAATTCCTGGAAGCAAAGCACATCCGCATTCTGGCTTTCTATAAGGTTGAGCATTGATAAGCGATATGTTACTCCTGCGGTTCTTTGTTTTCCTTCTTTATCCCAGCTATGCACATTCCATTGAAGCACCCTTAAAACATTCTGAGGCTTGTCAGCAATAAATTTTTTTGGAATATTAAATGCGAACACCGCCAATATTTGTTGTATCCCTATCAAAAGAACTGCGATAGTTATCCAACACCATTTTGATTTAGAAAATGCCCATCCAATAATAAAAAAAATCATTGCAAAAAAAAGTAATGGAAAAATTAATCCCGGTAATGCGATGGGCCAATATCTGCCTGTATTGATATAGGGAACAAGGCACACCATTAGATACCCCATCATAACACAAATATTGATTATTACAAAGATGCCTTTGAAAAATTTTGCACCACTTTTCTTCATCATCATGTTTTGAAAAAAATTATTTGGAAGATTGCGAAATAAAGATCAGTTTTTTATATTTCAAACATGCTCATTTTTTTGTCAAATGAATCTATTTAAAAAAATTTTATCAATTTCCAATAGTTAATCTTATAGCCTTTCCCCCCAAAATTCATATAATACTGAAGAAGGAAATAAATAAATTATAATTGTAAATTACTTTGGCATTGTAGTTGAAATACTAAGCAAAACTTTTCTTATGAATAAACTAATAGTCATTAGCTGCATTTTCCTTTTTCCTTTTTTGGGCTGTGATACTGCAAAAAACATTTTAAATTCTACCGGTTCGGGTAACCTTAGCAATGGAGAAATTGTACAAGGTTTAAAAGAAGCATTGCGTGTAGGTACCGATTCTGCAACTTTTCATCTTGCATTATTAGATGGCTTTTATGGAGACGATATGATACGAATTGTAATGCCAACTGAAGCAAAGAAAGTTGAAAAAACATTGCGTGATGTTGGATTTGGGCAAACGGTTGACAAAGCAATTGTATCAATGAACAGGGCGGCAGAAGATGCTACTAAATATGCAGGAGATATTTTTCTTAACGCGATAAAGCAAATGACCGTTCAGGATGCTTTGGGAATTTTAAAGGGAAATGATTTTGCCGCGACAGATTATCTTAAGCGAACTACAACTGCGCAACTTACGGTTGCATTTAAACCGGTTATTTCGCATTCGCTGGATTATGTGAATGCTACAAAATATTGGAAGGAAGTTTTTACAGTTTATAATCGTTTTAGCAATAATCCCGTAAACACTGATCTTACAGATTATGTAACTCAAAAAACTCTTGATGGTCTCTTTTATCACATAGGATTGCAGGAGCAAAAAATTCGTAAAGATCCGGTGGCAAGAGTTACAGATATTTTAAAAAAGGTTTTTGCAAAATAGCAGAACCATTTTTTCCAAAACTTTTCCTTACATTTGCACCCCGTTTAGCATTTTATGTTTGGCTGAACCTGTATTCAATAAAACATATTGCCCACATGGCTCCATAAGTTCCCGTCTGTTCGGGACGCCGGCAGGGTGTAAAAATAAAATATTAATAATGCCAAAGGTTAAAACCAACTCCAGCGCGAAGAAGCGCTTTAAAGTAACCGGTACAGGTGAAATTACTTTTCAAAAAGCTTACAAACGTCACATTCTTACAAAAAAATCAACCAAGCGTAAACGCAGTTTGCGTAAAGCAGGAACTGTTAGCTCTGCCAACAGGCCATTTGTTATGCGGTTGCTCAGGATGAAATAATAGCCGATTAGTCTTCGGCGGAATAAAAAAATTTAAAAAACAATCAATTTTAGAACAGGGAAAACCTGAACCTAAAATCTAAAATCTAAAATCTAAAAATATTACATTATGCCACGTTCAGTAAATGCAGTAGCATCAAGGGCAAGAAGAAAAAGAATTCTTAAAGCAGCCAAAGGTTACTATGGCAAAAGAAAAAACGTTTATACCGTTGCTAAAAACGTGATGGAAAAAGGTATGACCTACAGCTATGTGGGCCGTAAACTTAAGAAGCGTGAATACCGCGCTTTATGGATTGCACGTATCAACGCAGCCGTAAGGGCAGAAGGAATGACCTACAGTCAATTCATTCATAAGCTTGCGGAAAAAAACATTGATCTCAACAGGAAAATTCTCGCAGATATGGCGATGAATGAGTCTGAAAGTTTCAAAAGCCTGGTGCAGTCAGTTAAATAAATTTTCAAGGTTATTTTTTTATAAAGCTGTCCGAACAAAATCGTGACGGCTTTTTTTATTTGTATGAATACTCCATTCTATTACATTTGTAAAAATTTTAGAAAGCTTATTAACTCAGTCAATGAACAATACTTACAAAGATCTTGTGCATCAAACCTTTAATTTTCCACAGGAAGATTATGATCTTAAAGATGATTACCTGCAATACAATGGGGTAGATGTAAAAGCTTTAATTGAAAAATACGGCACTCCCTTAAAATTTTCTTTTCTTCCAAAAATCGGAATGCAGATTGCCAAAGCAAAAAAAATGTTTGCGAATGCTATCAAGAAGCATAAATATGAAGGCGAATATTTTTATTGTTACTGCACTAAGAGTTCACATTTCTCTTTCATTGTTGAAGAAGCTTTAAAAAGTAAAATACATCTTGAAACTTCTTACGCTTATGACATTGACATAATCAACACACTGTACGAAAGAAAAAAAATAAACAAAGATATTTTCATCATCTGTAATGGATTTAAGCAAAGGCCTTATATAACAAGGATTGCAAGGTTATTGAATACGGGTTTTAAAAATGTAATACCCGTGCTTGATAATAAAGATGAATTGGCTGCCTATCGCAAGTCAGTAAGAGTTCCTTTTAATATTGGTATAAGGGTGGCAGCAGAAGAGGAACCTACGTTTCCCTTTTATACATCACGGTTAGGCATACGCGCAAAAGACATATTGGAATTTTATGTAGATGAAATTGAAGGAAACGAGCATAGGTTCCAGCTGAAAATGCTGCATATCTTTTTAAACAAAGGTATTAAAGACGATATATATTACTGGAGTGAGCTTAATAAAATTATTAACCTTTACTGCCAGCTCAGGAAGATTTGCCCTGAACTTGATTCAATAAATATTGGCGGAGGTTTCCCCATTAAACATTCGCTCGGTTTCGACTATGACTACCAGTTTATGATAAACGAAATTGTGAGAAACATTAAGGTTGCCTGTAAACGAAGTAAGGTCCCTATGCCTAACATATTTACTGAATTTGGGAGTTACACAGTTGGTGAAAGTATGGCGCACATCTATAGTGTTATTGGTGAAAAAAAACAGAATGATAGGGAAACATGGTATATGATTGATTCATCTTTTATTACTACGTTGCCTGATACGTGGGGAATTGGAGAGAAATTTTTAATGCTGCCTATTAATAAATGGAATGAGGAATACCAACGGGTAACTCTTGGAGGAATTACCTGCGATAGCCATGATTACTATGATTCAGAAGAACACATAAACGAAGTTTTTTTGCCAAAAGTTACAAAAGGAGAGGAACCGTTATATGTGGGCTTTTTCCATACGGGCGCCTACCAGGACCAGATAAGTGGGTATGGTGGCATTAAGCATTGTCTTATTCCTTCGCCTAAACATATTGTTATCGATTATGATAAAAACGGAAAGCTAACGGACTGGGTGCACGCAAAAGAACAGACCGCTCAAAGCATGCTTAAAATTTTAGGCTATAAATAAAAAAAAGCCTTTCAAAATTTGAAAGGCTTTTAATCAACTATTCTTTAATCACTAACTTAGTTAACTGAAATTTGTTTTGCTTCTGCTACCACTTCTTCTTTTTTAGGAAGGGTTAAAATAAGCAATCCATTTTCATATTTTGCTGCAATGTTTTCAGCAATAATTTTTTCATCTAAAGTAAAGGAACGTTTAAATGATTGCAGCGTAAATTCATTTTTAATTTGTTTCCGGTTTTCATCATTCTTATCTTCTTTCTTGTCAAAAGAAACAGTAAGAATATTTTTGTCAACAGTAATTTTAAAATCTTCCTTGTTTCTTCCGGGAACATTAAATTCCAATTCATAAATATCTTTTGTTTCAGAAATATTTACTGCGGGAAAGTTCATTCTGCTACCTGTGTTTACAGGCATTTCGTTTAAAAAGCTATCAAGAAAACTGTCCAAAGTTTTCATAGCAGGCTGGTTGAATTTTGCGTATGTCATAATTTTATTTTTTTGTTTCCAACTTAATATCAAAATAAATACCACCCGACTTTTTTGTCTTTATTGCTTAAAATTATTAGACAACATGTCGTATTTTAAATTTTTAGTGACAAAATTTCAAAATCGTTTTCAAAAACAATGTTTTTATAACAGTTATCTAATGTAAATTTGCATTCTAAATTTTTTTGAAAAATGTATCCAGAACAAATTGTAATTCCTATGAAAGAGGAATTAACCGAAAATGGTTTTGAAGACCT
>JBEPVC010000032.1:0-11894 GCA_041691235.1 Chitinophagaceae bacterium | reverse complement strand
CGCTGAGGGATATCCTGCATTGGGAATACTTGCCGGAGGTAAATGGCTTGGAGCGGCGCTATCGATCGGTGGAATGGCCAGTGCCTTAGGATTATTTGCCGCGGTATTGCTTTCTGTGTCGCGTGTGCCACAGGTAATGGCAGATGATGGACTGCTTCCTGCAAAAATTAAAATATTGCATCCCCGATTTAAGACACCTTACATATCCATCATTATTTGCGCATCAGTTGTAAGCTTTATGATATTATGGACTTTCCAGGAACTTATAGTTATAGATGTAACATTGTATGGCGCTGGGTTGTTCCTGGAATTTATAACTTTATTAAAGTTGCGAATAAAATCACCGGATGAAAAAAGGCCTTTTCGCATTCCTCTTAATACAACGTGGCTTTGTGTAATGATATTTTTGCCGGTGGTTGTATTTGTGATAGCCCTTTCAGGTGCTTTTGCAACAGAAGGCAAGATGCTTGTTCCTGCTTTATTTGCTGTGATAGCACTGCTAAGCGCCGAAGCTGGGTGGCAGGTAATCAAACGAAGAAAGGCCTTCATTTTAAAATTGAAAAAACAGGATTAACTTTCGAATAAAATATTTCTAAAAAAAACTAACCTTTGTACTTGCCGCAAAATGTTTGAGCATATTTAAATTGAATGGCATGAGAAAATTATCAATCTACTTACAACAAAGTTTTTTCATTTTCCTATCAGTCATACTTGTATCATGCGACTCAGAAAATTCAGTCCCGTCAGAAGATGCTATAAACGCGATTAATCTTAAAAGGGGAGAAGTCATTTCCTGTGGCCCACCGGACAAACAGTTTGGCTCAGTTGAATTTGAAACGTCATGCAGTGATAAAGTAAAAGCAGATTTTAACCTTGGTATAGAGCTGCTGCATTCGTTTGAATATGATGAAGCTGAAAAGATGTTTGCAAAAATTATTGATGCAGATCCCGGCTGTGCAATGGCTTATTGGGGAGTAGCGATGAGTAACTATCACGCGCTTTGGACACCACCTACAGGACCTGAATTGGAGAAAGGCTCGAAAGCTATTAAGATAGCACAATCCATTAATAAAAAAACAGAAAGAGAATCAGGTTATATCGATGCAATTGCCGCGTTTTATAAAGATTGTGACAAAGTAGATCATCTCACCCGTTGCAAAAATTTTGAAAAAGGGATGGAAAAAAATTATACAAAGTATCCCAATGATAAAGAGGCTGCCATATTTTATGCGTTGTCGCTTGATGCAGCTGCAGACCCCACCGATAAAACTTTCGCAAATCAAAAAAAGGCAGGCGCTATTTTAACTGCACTTTATCCAAACAATGCTAATCATCCCGGCATTGCCCATTATATTATTCATACGTACGATTATCCTGAGCTCGCAGAATTAGGATTGCCTGCAGCAAGAAAATATGCTTCTATTGCTCCATCTTCTGCGCATGCATTGCATATGCCTTCGCACATTTTTACAAGACTGGGGCTATGGGATGAAAGTATTAGTTCAAACCTGGCTTCTATTTCTTCTGCAAAATGCTATGCAGAAGCTGCCGGCATAAAAGGGCATTGGGGTGAAGAACTTCATGCAATGGATTACCTGGTTTATGCGTACCTGCAAAAAGGAGAAAATGATTCTGCTAAACAGCAATTGGACTATCTCGAAACAATTACAGATGTTTATCCTGTTGATTTTAAAGTTTCGTATACATTTGCGGCTATCCCTTCCCGTTATTTGCTTGAAAACAAGATGTGGCATGAAGCTGCCAGGCTGGAAATTTATCCCACTAACTTTCCCTGGAAGAATTTTCCATGGCAAGAGGCAATTGTGCATTTTGCCCGCTTAATTGGCTCAGTTCACATTGGCAATATCGATTCAGCAAAAAGTGAATTGAAAAAACTGGATGAAATTCACGATACATTGGTAGCTCAGAAAGATTCTTATAAAGCAAACCAGGTAGAGATTCAAATTAAAGCAT
Organism: Chitinophagaceae bacterium; assembly: GCA_041691235.1. Lineage (GTDB taxonomy): Bacteria > Bacteroidota > Bacteroidia > Chitinophagales > Chitinophagaceae > Ginsengibacter. The sequence goes on along the minus strand of JBEPVC010000032.1, from coordinate 9,920 downwards.
CTGGAGCCTGGATGCAATTTGAAGAAGGAAAAAATAATGAAGCCTTAAATCTTATGAATTCTGCAGCAGATATGGAAGACGCAACCGAAAAGCATCCTGTTACTCCCGGTGAAGTAATTCCGGCAAGAGAGTTATTAGCAGATATGTTATTGCAAATGAAAATGCCGGGTAAAGCCTTAGACGCTTATGAGGCAGACCTCAAGCGTCATCCTAACCGGTTTAATGGACTTTACGGTGCAGGGCTGGCTGCCGAAGAATCAGGCAATATTGAAAAGGCGAAATCTTATTACAGGCAGTTGCTGGCAATAACCAGTTCAGTTGATTGTAACAGGCAGGAGTTAACTTCAATAAAAATATTTTTTAAAAAACACTGAGAATAAGAAATGTAAAGAGCTTACATAAGATTTATGCCTAAGCGTTTAGCCTTTATCGTTATTTTCTATCATGGTATTTTCATTTATTGGAAGTTGATAAAACTGCTTTATTTTTTCTTCTGATAATTTTTATTAATTTTCTAATTGCAAAAAAGCCAGAACGCTTATGAGCAAGGAAATTTTTCTTGAGAAATTTCATCGTAATGAAAGAGTAATTTTTTTAAGCGATGGTGTTTTTGCAATCGTTCTTACTTTACTCGTGTTAGAGCTTCGGGTACCACAGTTAGCCCCTGACGTGCCTGCAAGCACTTTGTGGCATGCCGTTCTGAAGATGAAATCTAACCTGCTCAGTTTTCTTTTAAGCTTTTTATTTATTGCAAGCTTATGGTTTACGCACAACCAGTTATTTAAACTATTTGAGAAAGTTGATAATGTAATTCTCTGGCTCAACAATCTTCTCTTATTAATGGTTTGCTTTATTCCTTTTCCAACGGCGCTTATTGGTCAATATTTTGATAACCCTGTGGGAATAAATATACTTGGCAGTATTTGGGTTATTACCCCGCTGATAATTTATGCAATGGCTACAAGGGGTTACAAAAAAAATTATTTAAACATTCATGTGGATCTTAAAAGGTATTTGCGTTTGAGACGCATTACATTTCTCTTTTCACCTCTATCTGCAGTTCCGCTTACGTTTGCGTGGTATCTGCCTAAGGTTGCCTTTGCTTTTTATATGGTTAGAATGATTGCAGGAATTGCATTAGGATTTATGGTGAAAGTAAAAGTTAAACACGATCCTATAAACCTCATCTAGCAGAAAAGAAAGTAAGATATTTTCTTACAACATAGTTACCCAAAAAAATCTCGCCTTCTGTTGCATGTTATCTTCATTTTGTTCTTCGTCATTGCTAAACCAATCATTTGTACGTTCAACCAGCGTGGCTTTAAGATTCTGCATGCTATAAGGTTTTTTAGCAGGCACAGGCTTAATAACCTTTTCGTCTACGCCTGTCAGCGTAACCTTTGTTGCAATCCATGAGGTATAAAGCCTCGGTATAGTCACACCTAAAATCATACCCGGCAAACCATTAATAGAACAAGGGCCGCCGGGAATAGTGATTTCATCAGTATAAAAAGCAAAAACGTATACGCTGTCAAAAATTTTTGTAACTGCCTTCCTGCAATTAAATCCTGCTATAATCCTGTTTTCATTTGATATTAATTTCCATTGCAAATTTTGTATGGAATCTTCAATATTAAAATTGGAGCCCCAAACATTCTTTTGGATACTATATTTGTCCGTGTTATAATCAAAATACCAAACGTTTTCTTCATCGCTTCTGCGAAGCCATTCGGGCAATTTAGGCCCCACATCCCAGTGATCAAATTTGTAAACACTCTTGTTATTGGCAAATGTAAAATTGTAAAAACCGGTTTTAAAAGTTGGCAAATTTTCTTTCAGCATTTCATCAAACATGTCGTTGCCCATTGTCTTTTTTATGTTTGATTTTACTTCGTATTCTATTACAGCCTTGCTGATAAATTGCTGCGCGTTTAATCCCACCGTTATAAATAAAGTAATGATGAAAATAAATATTTTTGCTTTCATAAAAATCGGTTTGAAATTTATTTTTATTTTGATGCTTTGTTTTTAAAGTTCCATGTAAACCCAATTAAAAAATATCTCTTCAGCCTGTCGTTGGTTACCTCGCTATAAGTATTGCCATAAAAATTCCTGTCAATTCCGATATTCTGATTTAAAATATCTCTTACTGCAAAGTAGGCAGTGAATTCATTGTTTTTGAACGTACGCTGCAAGCGTGCATTCAAAAGATGATTATCAGGCACATTCGCAAATTGCAAAGTGTTTTGGCGTGAATAGAAAGTGTACTCTGTAATTATTGACCACACCTTTTTAATGTAAATTGTTCCATTAAAGCTAAGCGTATTCGTAAAGTAATGGATTTTGGTATCGTTTTGAGAAGTTGTGTTACTGTTATAGTTTACCTGGTCCTGGATAGATGCATCATATTTTTTCTCTTTTGATTTTGATAAATTCAAATTAATCCCGGGGGCAAAAGTTTTTGAAAAGCTTTTCTGGCTGTTTACAACATTAGCATATTTGCTATAATTAAGATTTGGTCCAAAATAAACTTGTGTATTTATCTTTTTTATTTTAAAACCCATACCGCCGTAGAAATTTATCGACATGTTTCCATCTGTATTAATGGGCTGGGTAATCGTTTTCCCGGAGTCAATATTTATTATTTGATTGTTCGTTATCGAATTATTTACAACTCTTACATTTAATGACTGGTAAGTAAAAATGTCAGTGAGGAAATTATAGCTGTTGTGCGATAAGTTAAACGAGTTGGTGAAGGATGGCTTCAGATCAGGATTACCAATATATTGATTAAAATAATCATTGTTATTTCTTAAAGGCTGCAGCTGGTCAATCGTTGGTTGTGTTGTATTACCATTATAATTAAGCCTTACGTTGTGGTTTGCTTTATAGGTGTAGGTAATGTTTGCAGTAGGATAAAAATTTACATAATCTCTTGTGTAGTCTTTATTAAATGTAAGATCCTGCAATTCAAAATGAGTTAATCCAAAACCAGAGCCAACATTTATTTTAAATTTTTTATCAGCATAATTTAATTTGGCTGAAGGAATATTTTGTAAAATATTTTGCTTGAATTTATTGGAAAGCGAATCAACTATTGTTTCATATTTATTTGAAACAGGAGAGTAGCTGTACGTCAGCTGGTCGTTATTGCCATAGTTATATGCAAGCTGGTAACCAAGCTCCATGGAATATTTTTTTCCTAACGGCTCAGTGTAAACGAGCTTTGCCGACAGGTTTTTAGTTGAAGTATTGAAATCCTTCATTTGATCGAGTTGCTGGCTGCCGGCTGCTTCACCATCCAGGTATGCCTGGTTAAATGATCGTAAAAAATCCTTTCCCTGGGTATCTAAAATGCTCCAGTCTGCGGTAAAAGACAATGTGCGTCTTTCTTTTGCAAATTTATGCTTGAAAAGCAAATTGCCTGAAATGGCGCTTTTATCACTTTTAATTTGCAGCCTGCGGTTGCTGGTATTTTTTAAAGTTCCATTGTCTCCTGTGCTTACAGAGCTTAATGAATCATCGCTTTCAGTATGGTAAAAATTAGTGTTAAATGTCAGCTTTAAAGAATTCATCGAATCAATCTTCACATCATAAATTCCTTTTATTTTAAAGTTATGGCGGTTTACATTACTAACTTCATTTGAATTTACGTTTAAAACTGAATCCCCGACTTGTGTTTGTGTGAAGCTTGTCTTGTGGTTCGTGTATTGCTGACTGTTATACTTTGGTGAAAGATTAAAGTTTTGCTTATCGTTCCATTTGTTAGTGTATTGAATGCCTGCGTTTACATTCGTCATGTACCCGTTTTGCGGATCAACATACGGTTCTTCATCATTGCTGCCGCCCCGCCACATAAACATCATGCCACCATCATCATCCATGCTCATGCTTATGTTATCATCTCCGCCGCCGTATTTCTGTTCATCCTGCCAGTTTAAACCATCCTGCGCTGTATTACCATTAAGTAAAAACGCTGAGAATTTTCTTTTACCTTTAAATGAGCTGAATAATAAATTATCATTATATCGATTCTCTTTATTTTGTACGGACCCGCCTGCCAAATCAATTTTACCAAAGTATCCTGTCTTTTTATTGTCTTTTAATTTCAGGTTAATTGTTTTTTGTGTTTTACCATCATCTATACCGGTAAATTCTGCCTGGTCACTTTTTTTATCAAATACCTGTACTTCCTTCACAGCATCGGCACGTAAATTTTTAACTGCCATACCAGGGTCGTCTCCAAAAAATTCTTCACCATCTACTAATACCTTCTCAACTGTTTGCCCCATCGCTGTTATTTTGCCATCTTTATCTACCTGAATGCCTGGTAGTTTTTTTAGTAATTCTTCAACATTTGCATTGGCGCTTACTTTAAAGCTATCCGCTGTGTAAACGGTTGTGTCTCCCTTCATGCGCAGCGGGCTTCCTGATTTTACAATAACTTCCTGTAATAATTTAGTTTTCGAAGTAAGGCTTAACGCCGGTAGCTCAACATCATTGTTTACTGCGATGTTGTCAAGCACATCCGCAAAATATGGATGTGTAGACATTAAAATATAATTGCCGGGTTTTACATTTTGAATCATGAATTTACCCTGTGCATCAGTACGCGTATACTTATATAAAATGGAGTCTGTTGGTGTAAGCAATGCAATTACAGCATTTTTTACGGGCTTATTTTCATCTGATTCTTTAACAGAACCTGAAACTTTCGCTAATTGTGCGTAAGAAGAAAAACATAGAATAAAAAAGAGCGCTACGAGTAGAGATATTTTCTTCATGAGCGTTTTAGTTTTAAGGTAAATCAGAATAAAGGTCAAAAGTGATTAATTAATTACAATTACTTGACACAGTATTCTTAAATTTACGTTAAAGGCAAAATTGCAGATAACGGTATCGTTTAAAAGTGAAAATTTTATAAATGGCAGTAAAAAAACTACAAACGGAAACAAATTCAAATGCGGTTAGCGAAACAAAAACATTGCCAAAATATGAAGAAGTAAATTTTGTAGATAGTACAAAACCCGTGTGGAATTATTCGCTCTTTACGGATGAAGATATTCAAAATTTCAAAGATGGAACCCACTATAGTTTGTATAAAAAATTTGGCTCTCATCCGTTTAATGTTTTAGATAAAGACGGTTTTTATTTTTCTGTGTGGGCGCCAAATGCGACTGGGGTAAGCGTTATCGGAGATTTTAATAATTGGGACACTGCTTCCCATCCATTGTTTGTAAGATTAGAGCATTCAGGTATTTGGGAAGGCTTTATTCCGGATGTGAAAGAATATGCAAGTTATAAATATTACATTAAAGGATATGAAGGTGCACAATTATATAAAGGAGATCCGTATGCAAATTATTGGGAGCTACGTCCCGGTACTGCCTCTAAAACAATTAATTTAAAACATGACTGGAATGATGAAGAGTGGATGCAAAATCGCCATAAGAAAAATGATCTTAATGCGCCATGGAGTGTTTATGAAGTACATCTTGCAAGCTGGATGCGTCCGTATCCATACAATGAGAATTCATTAAACTCTTATCATGAAACAACAAAGCTGCTTGTTCCGTATGTAAAAAAAATGGGGTTTACCCATGTTGAGCTTATGCCTGTAATGGAATTTCCATTCGATGGAAGCTGGGGTTACCAGGGCGCAGGGTATTTTGCGCCTACCTCACGGTTTGGCATACCCGAAGATTTTATGAAGATGATTGAGGCATTTCATCATGAAGGAATTGGGGTTATACTTGATTGGGTTCCTTCACATTTTCCTTATGATGCACATGGGTTGTTTATGTTTGATGGTACTCATACGTATGAGTATGCGGACATGAGAAAAGGCTTTCATCCAGATTGGAACTCTTACATTTTTAATTATAAAAGAGCTGAGGTTAGATCATTTCTCATCAGCAGCGCAAGGTTTTGGTTTGATGTATTTCATATTGATGGCATACGGGTAGACGCAGTAAGCTCTATGCTGCGGCTTGATTACTCACGCGAGGAAGGAGAGTGGGAGCCAAATGAATTTGGTGGCAATGAGAACCTGGAGGCTATTGCATTTATCCGGGATCTGAATGCGATGGTATATCGTGATTTTCCTGATGTGCAAATGATCGCCGAAGAATCTTCAGATCGCAAACAGGTTACCGGGCTCACTATTGAGGGCGGCCTTGGCTTTGGAATGAAATGGATGATGGGATGGATGCATGACACACTGGATTATTTTAAAACAGATCCTTTATTCAGAAAAGATCAACAGAATAAATTCACTTTTAGCATGATGTATTTTTATGATGAAAATTTTATGTTGCCATTGAGTCATGATGAAGTTGTGCATGGAAAGTCTCCAATGATTTATAAAATGCCGGGCGATGAGTGGCAAAGATTTGCGAATCTCAGGTTGTTGTATACCTATATGTACACACACCCGGGCGGAAAATTGCTTTTCATGGGAAACGAATTTGGGCAAACATCTGAATGGAATTACGAAGCTGAGCTTAGTTGGTATTTGCTGCAGCACGATCCACATCAAAAGATGCAGGATTGTGTAAGGCAATTAAATATGTTATATACTTCCGAGCCAACATTGTACGAGCTACAGTTTGATACAAAAGGTTTTGAATGGATTGATCTTGCCAACCGTGACGAATGTGTGATAGCATACATGCGCAAAGGCAAAAAGAAAAGCGAAAATATTTTAGTAGTATTTAACATGACGCCAGTGGTAAGGGAAAACTGGAAAGTAAATGTGCATAATAAGAAAGAGTGGAAAATTATATTTAACAGCGATGATAAACAATTCTGGGGAACAGGCGATTTTTCAGGACAACTCGCTGAAACTGTTTTAGTGGATAAAAAAGATAAGCTGTATGAAATAAATCTGCACCTGCCTGCGTTAGGTGCTATAGTTCTGAAATAGGACTTGTATATAATTTGTTCATAGAACTCCTGTCGGAGCAAATATTTCCTTATGAAAAACCTAATCGTCACCATAATTTTATTTTCCCCCGCGTGTTTTCTTTTTGCTCAAAGTGATAGCTCCCAATTTTATTTTAAAAGAGGTATGCAGGAGAAAGATGCACGCCGCTTTGCAGTGGCTTCAAAAAATTTTGATAAGGCAATTCAATTCGATCAGAAAAATGCGCAGGCTTATATTGAAAATGGAAAAGCTAACCTGGAAATGCGGAAGATTGATGCAGCGCTTGGGAATTATACTAAGGCGTACGAATTGCAGCCCGGTAATAATGATGTAGTGAAAGAATTGTCTTCTCTTTATTTTAATAATCACCAGTTTCAAAAAGCAATTGAGCTTGCACAAAAATGCAACAACTGCGCTGATGTGGATCGCATTATAGGTATGAGTTATTACAATTTGGAAGATTATGGAAAGGCCGTGAATCTTTTACAAAAAGCTATAGCCAAAGATGATAAAGATGCTGAAGCTGCTTACACCCTCGGGCGTACTTACCTTGAGCTTGAAAATGAAAAAAGCGCTATCCCGCAATTTCAAAAAGCGGTTGAATTAGCGCCTACACGAAATGAATGGATGTATGAGCTTGGCCTTATTTATTATAGCCAGGATGATTATAAAGATGCATTGAAATATTTTGATATGGCTGTTGCAGGCGGTTACAACAAGACCAATGATTTTTATGAAAATTACGGCTTTGCACAATTGTATATTGGCGATATTGAAAACGGAATGAAAACTTTAAATGAAGTTCTTGAGCGCAAGCCTAATAATAAAGAGTTGCTTACTAATATCGCAAATGCCATGTACGAAACAAAACATTACAATGAAGCACTCAACTACTTTGGAAAATTGATGGAGCTAAATCCGAAAGATGCGCAATCATTATTTATGGCAGGGATGACTTTGCAAAAAATGGGGCAAAAAGATAAAGGCCAAAAAATATGCGACAATGCTATAGCGATGGATCCTTCGCTTAGCCGTTACCGTCAGAAGAAGGAAATGCCCGGTGGATTGTAAAATTTTATTCCGTGCGTGCATTAGTAATAAAAATAGACTCTACATTCCTTTTGTTTTCGATGGTGTTGTAAAACTCATTTAAGTATTCCACAATATTTTTTCTGCACTTCGCCGTACATAAATCAAAATGATTGATGTAATATAGGATGCTTTGTTTTTTTTCGTTAAAAATATTAATAGCTTCCTGCAATTCATCCAGGGTTCGTGGAAACCCGCGATAAAGCCTTTCTCTCACTGATTCAATTCCAAGATCTTCGGGAGGTACTGCGTAAACCGCGTTAACGAGGCCGCAATAATCAAAATCATACGGAACCGCATAAGGTTTGGAAAGCGTATCATTTTTTGATACTATCAATTTAATATTGTGACATTTCAAAACTGACCAATCGGTATTGCCAATCATATATTGAAACAGGTTTACAAACGTCATTTGTTTCCTGTTGGTAGCTTCCGTATAAAAAGTAGTGTCTTTTTTTTCAACACAATTGTTTCTCTCGGCCAAATCTTTAATGTCTTCAATAAGAAAAGCATATTGCGTATAAGATTTTACTTTTTGCCTGCTGTCATTATAAGTAATATGCAACAGCCTTACACGAAAACTCATATTGGAAAGTAAACTCTGAATTTTATAAACCAAATATTCTTTCAATAATAATTCATCGTAATCAGATCCATTTCTGCATCCGCCTACAAGCTTTAATTTTTTTAATGGTGAAAGTTGCGGAGAGAAAGGGTTTTTAAAATTCAACATCAATGATGCAATGTCGCAATGATTCTTTCTGTAAATTCCTCTTGGCTGAACACGTATCTCTTCAGTTATTACAACTGTGTCAGAAAATTTCATGGTTATATTAGCGGGTAAATAAACCGGGTTGCTTTTATCATTCCTTAATTTTCTGATATCAGTTGTAAGAGTTACATCAATGGGGTTATCATCCAAAAAAAACATTTGCCTGTTTACAGGAGAAGGCTGGCTGAAAATTGCCTGGTGTTGAAGAACTAATGAAAAAATAACAATGTAAAATTTTCTCACAGCAAATTTTTTTAGTTTATCTGCAAAACAAAACATAATGCCCGGATGCAAAGCAACTACTTTAGAACTTCTTCAATAACGCTGCCTACACAGCCGCTTGGCATTTGAATGTGAAGAAGAGCTGCAAGGGTAGACGCAATATCAGTCATGTGAACTTCCCTGTTACTTGCCCCTTGCTTTATACCCCATCCATACCAAAGCAACGGAATGTGTGAATCATAAGGATTCCAGATTCCATGCGTAGTTCCTTCATTCGAAGATCCTACAATCCATCCGGGTTGCAAAATAAATTGCAATTGCCCGCTATGTGCAGGATAGTATCCATTTACAATCATTTGTTTTATTCTTGGATTGAGCACGACAGAATTTAAATCATCTAAATCAATAATCCTTTCTATACCGGGCTCGCTGGGAAGATAATTTATGATCCATTTTTTAATCTCATTAGTATTTAAAGATGCAGATGTTATCAAAGGAAGATTTAAATATACCTGGTAGTTTTCCAATTCAACTACCAAATTTTTTTGCCCAAATTTTTCATTGAGCGCATTATTCAATTTGGTAAATAAGGAAGCAAAGTCTATACTTCCCGCGGGAATGTTATGATCTTTTGCAAATGCAGGCGAATTGGCTACTCCGTGGTCTGCAGATAAAAAAAGTGTATATTGATCTCTACCTACTTTTTCATCAAGGAAGGTTAACAAATCTCCCAACTCTTTGTCAAGTCTTAAATACATATCTTCTTCTTCTGCAGAGTTAGGACCGAATGCGTGGCCAACATAGTCAGGTGAGGAAAAACTTATCGCAAGTAAATCAGTTGTGGAATCTTTTCCCAGCTGCTCATTTATTATAGCCTGCTTTGCAAATTCTGCAGTGAGTGTATTACCGAAT
>JBEPVC010000031.1:0-12003 GCA_041691235.1 Chitinophagaceae bacterium | reverse complement strand
TATCCAGCGCTTGTGGTAAATCATCAAATGCTGTAAGCATCTCTGAAGTATTCTTTAAATAGAATTGATTGTTGGGAAATGCAAAGCGTTTATTCTTAAACGTTATATCATCATCTGTGAATTCTCTTGAAGCAGGCGTTGATTGTTTTTCCCCGGTGTTTATGCAGAGTAATATATCGTGCGCATTAAAATCTTTCTCATCTACATAATGCGAATCGTTGCTTGCAATAACATTAACATTATATTTTTTAGCAAATTTTAATAAAACCTTATTTACTTTTTCCTGCTCGGGAATTCCATGTCTTTGCAGTTCAACATAATAATCCTTCTGAAAAATATTGAGCCACCATTTAAATTCATTCTCCGCTTCTGCTTCACCTTTTTTTAAAATTGTTTGTGGTATCAATGCGCCGAGGCAGCAGGTTGTTGCAATTAATCCTTCATGATATTTATGTATCAATTCTTTGTCAATACGTGGATATTTTGAATACATGCCTTCTATATAGCCAAGTGAAGTAAGCTTCACAAGATTTTTATAGCCTGTGTCGTTTTTTGCCAGCAGTATCTGGTGGTGACGGGGATCTCTTTGCTCTTTGGTAAACTGGTTTTGAAACCTGTTTTCGGTAATATAAAATTCGCACCCAACGATGGGTTTTACTTTTAACGAACCATCTTCATTTTTGAGCGTATGTGCATGCTTTACAAATTCAAAAACTCCAAACATATTTCCATGATCGGAAATGGCAAGTGCCGGCATTTTATCTGCAATGGCTTTATTATAAAGTGCTTTAATGGATGCTGCGCCATCAAGTAAGGAAAACTGCGTGTGTACGTGGAGGTGAGAGAACTGCATAAATGAACTAAATCTTCATCTGCAAATATCGCAAAAAGCCGCCGGAAGCTTCTTTCAACTTACCCACACAAAATGTAAAACTTTATATTTGGCTGACTGCAAAAAGACAAAATATCCGGTTTTATTTGCATTTTTATGGCTTGAACCCTATCTTCGCAAGGCTTGAGGAAATAAGTTAAATAAAATTTCGTTTATATAAAATTCTACGTAAGACCTTTATTAGTATAAAAAATCGACTGATACTTGTGTTTTTACGCAGATTTTTTTTTGAACCAATAACCCCAAATACAGTATGAATAAACTCAAAGCATGTTTTGTTTTCCTTGCGTTTGCCGGAAGCTGCCAATTAGCTGCTGCGCAATCAAGCGTGAACAAAATAAAAATTACTGCAGGCGGCGAAAATACATCTCCCAATTTTATAAATGAAATCTCTTTTACGCCCGAGGGTATTTTACAAAATACCGTAAGCGGTGGTTCCAAAAGTATAAAAGTTAATGAGGTTCCGGTTGTGACAAAGGTTAATAATGTTGCGATGGACGAATCACCTTCAACTGTTGAAAAGCTTTCAGCAATTCAATATAAATATGCGATGATGCTTGATGTGGACATGGAATCCGTAGAAAATCTTTCTTTATTTGACTTTATAGAAAAATGGTTCGGAACCCATTATCGTATGGGTGGAACATCTGAAAATGGTATTGACTGCAGTGCTTTTACCAGTACGCTTTTATCGGAAGTATATGGTTGTTCCGTACCACGTACCGCGTATGAACAATATGGTGCAACAGAGCATGTAAAAAAAGATGATCTTAAAGAAGGTGATCTTGTTTTTTTTAACACGCGTGGTGGTGTATCTCACGTTGGCCTTTATCTTGCCAATGATTATTTTGTCCATTCTTCCTCAAGCCAGGGTGTTACTATAAGTAGCCTTGAAGATGGCTACTACTCAAGAAAATTTATTTGTGGTGGAAGAGTGGATAGAGAATAAATATATTTTCGATAGAAATTTTTGAAAGACATCGGCAATGATTTCTTTTTTTATTAAAATATTTTGTGGGCGTGTTTTAATAAATACTTTTTAATAAAAGGATTTATATACAAAAAAGAAGCTGTTCATTTTGAACAGCTTCTTTTTTATAACCTTTACTCATAATATTAATAAGTTGCCAATCCTGTTGATGGCGCCGGCAATCCGGCAGTATTGCTTATAGATTTTAAGCCTCCAAAAAATGTGCGATAGTAACCGCCAATGGTTCCCGACTTTCCATTAAGTTCATATACATAAAAATTATTTTTAGCAACTACAATGTCCACCGGTCCATTATCAGTTGAAGCAGCAACTTGTTGTACTAAATACAAAGCGCCCCAGGGAGCCACATAATATGACGATATGGAATTGTCTGCTGTATTGGTCGTAAAGGCAAATCTTCCATATTTGGTAATTGCTATCCAGCAGGGAGCAGCCTGGTGATCGGCAACTGCGCCATTAATAGCGTGCGGAACCCCATTGCCTCCAATAATGTAAGAAGATGCAGACCCTGCGCCGGGGGCTCCGCCTGCAGCATTAGATACAACCATAAAATGATCGCGGGCAAAGTCGAAACCAAATGGAGTTGGCCCGGCTGAAGCTGTTACTACTGCAGGCCATACTGAACCATCATTTTTTAATTTAAATGCATTTATGTTATTGGTTGCTTTTTCTGTAACTATTGCCCAATCCCCGCCGGGGGTAAATGAAATTTGGGGAGCATCTGTACCGGTTCCGCTTAAGGGTTGTGTTGACCCCGTAATAGAAGTAAGTGTGCCGCCGGCGCCAATCCAGAAGCCATGAATATTATCACTGCCATGGTTCAGCACATATAACAGGTTACCATAAACGCTAACACTATTCGGGCCTGTTCCTTCAGAGCTTTCAGTATGTGCAAGTGTAAGGCTTCCATCGCTATGCACTTTAAAAGATGAAACGGAATTACTTCCTGCATTTACTGCAAAGAGCCATTCATGATTTTTATCTAATACCAATGCTCCCTGTGAACCGAGACCTGCACCGCTTCCGGCGCCACCAGATGCTGTTGTGCCTTCGGCGTGCAGTGATCCGTTAGGGCGTATTCTGTATGATAAAATTTGGTTAGTTCCTGCTTCATTACTTTCTGTATAAAGGTAATGTCCATTGCGGTCACTTGATGCAGACTCAGTGCTGATAGCGCCTTCACCGGTAACATTTGCGCTTTCAGTTGTTATAGCAACTTCATCGGGATTGGCACCTTTTTCCGACATCATATCATGCAGGGAAGCGGTTTGCTTTTCCGATGATGAAATACTTTTATCAGCATTTTTGCTGCAGGAAATAAAAGTAAAAACGATAGCAGCGATCATCGTAATTTTTGAAAGATTGTTTTTTTTCATGATGTTTTTATTTTAAGAATTAAGAAATAATTTTTTAAGTTTAGTTTACCGACATAACTCTGCCACTATTCCCTTAAGGAATTTTTTTTTTTTAAAACATATAATTCAGTTAGTGTAAACTGCGGGTAATGCCGACTCTTATACCTGCGCTTGTTATTGGCAAATTGCCTACTCCCATTCCGGTTAATGGAATTTTCAAAAAGGGCTCTATTCTGATATTTAAAAATTTTGAAATTACATGCTGGTAACCTAAGCTAATGTTTGCTTCGGCCGGCAAACCATAATCATTTTTTTTATAAACACCAGAGAAATCCTCTTCATTGCCATTCAATTCGGCTTTGTAATTATTTTTTTCATTAGTCATTATATATGCTGACACACCACCTGCAACAAAAACATTTGACTTGTTACCCTGGATAAAATTGTATTTAATGTTGAGCGGAATTTCTATGATGGAGCTTTTCGTAACCAAAGAATTTATTTTCATACCTGAAGGCATAGTAGATTTTACTTTATCCATATTAAAATACTTGCCTTCGGTAAAATAATTTTTTTTGTTAACTGAAAGCCCGGTTTCCAGCGATATCTTTTTATTGAATGCATAACCAAGCAATACTCCCAGGCCAAAGCCTGCCTTATTGTTCGACATCGATTTTACATTATTGAAATCAACTGCAGTTGTAAAGCCAACATAGATTCCTTTTTCAAAAACGCTGCTATTATTATTCTTTTGTGATTTATCTTTTGCAACAGTTTCATTTTTATTATTTTTCGTTTTATCTGTAATTAATTTTTCAGCAGAAATATTTTTTAGATTATCGGGTTCAATATTTAAAGTAGTTTCTGTACTTGTAGTTTCTCCATTTGCGTTCTGAATTGTTGATGAAAGATTTCCCTCTGTTAACATGTTATTTAAAACGGGATCATTTTTTTTATCCTGATTTTCTTCATTAAAAATTCTTGTGGGTTTTTGAGAAATGTGATCAATTGTATTTAATGCAGTTTGGGTGTTACGGGTACTAAGAATATTTTTCTGCAGATTTTTATTTTGATTTGTTGTTCCTGTATTCGCAATGATAATGTTGCGTTGCTTTTTAGAACTGCTATTACTGTTTGATAAAACGGCTTCTTTTTTCCCGGAAGAAAATAATTTTTCTACGCTCGTACTTCTAAAAATCATGATGCTGGTGACTAAACCTAAAAAGAGAATTATGGCGGCGATGTACTTTTTTCCTGAGCCGGGTTTTTTTGTTATCGTGCCTTCTTTATTATCATTGTCACTAATTTTCTTAGACACACTTTCCCAATTGCTATTCCCGCTTTTGAGGGGATAGCTATCAGCAGCCTTGCGGAATAAATCATCCATATCGTGTTCTATATTCTGCATGGTATAAGATCTTCCTTTTCTTTTAAATATTTTTTTAATAAACCTTTTGCTCTTAACAAGTGTGATTTAGAAGTCCCGACAGGTATTTCCAAAGAATCAGCAATTTCAAAATGAGTATAGCCATCAATAACGTGCATGTTAAACACAATTCTATACGCTGGTGGCAATTTTTTTATAAGTTTTATCAGGTCTTTGTAAATAATCATTTTATCAGCCGCAGCATTTTTATCTTTTATATCCCATAGGTAATCGGGAATACTTCCGATTTCAGGCAGCAACATCTTCTTTCGCAGCAAATCAATAGAAGTATTGATCATTATCTTTTTTATCCAGCCCGGTAAGATTTTATGAATGTCCGCATCGTTTTCACATTTGAATTTATCAATTTGTAAAAAGAATTTTACAAAACCATCGTTGGTAATTTCAATTGCTTCTTCGTAATTATATATATACCTGAATACAGTCTTTAATGCAAAGTCATAGTATCGCTCGTACAATATCTTTTGAGATTTGTGATCATTGCCCCTGCATCCATTTACTATCGTAACAGTGTTCTCCAAAAAATCAATTCATATTAGGTATTGTATTTAAAAATATGCCACGTTAAATTTAATCTTCTTCTCATGAATTATTTTTTTCCGTTAGCCCTTAAAAGTTCAGTATCTGAATTACTTTGTTTATTATACGTCCTTATGCAATAATTGGTTGCAAATAAAAAAGATTTATTAAAGTTTTTTATTGCGTTGAAAGTTTAAGTCATTATCTTTTCAATGAATAAGAATAATATTAATTTACTTTTATGGAAAAAAAGTTTCCTTTCTATTTCAGGGCAACCATTACACTTTTTGGAATTATGCTTTTTGTATTTGTGCTTTATGTGCTTAGAAGTATAATGGTTCCACTTGCATTTGCATTGATGATTGCCATACTTTTAAATCCACTTGTAAATAAGCTTCAGCAAAAAAAAATAAATAAGATTGTAGCGATCTCTATTTCACTATTAGCCGCGATTGCTTTAGTAGCTGGAATAATGTTTTTTATATCTTCCCAGATGGTAAAGTTTTCGGATAATATGCCTGCATTGCAGAAAAAATTTTCAGAGCTTTTTCACAACTTCCAGGAGTGGCTTCAAAATAATTATTCCCTATCTCTTGAAAAGCAAAACGAGCTCTTATCTGAGGCAACAAATAGCCTGAAACCTTTAATAGGGCAAACGTTGGGTACAGTCCTGGGAACTTTAAGCGTTGTAGTTCTTTTGCCCATTTATATTTTCCTGATACTATTTTACAAAACCCTTATCTTAAATTTTTTGTACGAAGTTTTTGCAGAAAAAAATTCAACGCAGGTAAGCAATGTTTTGAAAGAAACTAAAACTGCGATTCAAAGTTATATGGTTGGCCTCCTTCTGGAAGCTATAATAGTTGCCATATTAAATTCGGCAGCATTATTAATTCTTGGAGTTCAATATGCAATATTATTAGGTGTTATAGGTGCACTTTTAAATGTATTGCCTTATATCGGAGGTATTATTGCTATTGCGCTTCCGGTTCTTATTACAACGATTACCACGGATGGATTTACAACGCAAATTGGAATTATCATCGCCTATGCAATCATTCAATTTATAGATAATAATATCCTCGTGCCACGCATTGTATCATCGCAAGTAAAAATTAATGCACTTGTCTCAATTATAATAGTTTTACTGGGCGGCGCAATATGGGGGGTTCCTGGAATGTTTTTATCTATTCCTTTTATTGCAATATTTAAAATTATTTTTGACAGAGTTCCCGATTTAAAGCCATGGGGCAAAATATTAGGAAGCGAGGTTCCTGTGTATCATAAAGGCCAGCTTTGGAATCGCAAGAAAAGCAGAAAAGCATTATCAGAAAAAATTAGTGCTTAGAATCCCGAGTCAGGTTGAAATTTTGTTCCATAAACTTCATTCTCATCTTCATTTTTTTATCTTTGCATTTTCCAATTTAAAAATAAAAACATGCCTTCATTTGATCTTGTTAGTAAAGTAGACCTTCAGACACTTGATAACGCCGTAAATACTGTTGAGAAAGAAATAAAAAATCGCTTCGACTTTAAAGGCAATCACATAGTAATTGATCTTAATAAAAAAGATTTTAAGATTAACCTTGAAGGCGAAAGTGACATGAAGCTAAACCAGGTAATTGATGTACTTATAAGCAGAAGCATGAAGCAGGGGCTGGCTGCAGAAATCTATGATTTGAGTAAAGAACCTTTTCAGAGCGGAAAGGTTGTAAAAAAAGAAATCCCTGTAAGAAATGGTATAAACCCGGAAGATGCAAAAAAAATTGTAAAGCTCATAAAAGATTCCGGGCTAAAGGTTCAAGCCTCAATAATGGATGATATTATACGAATAACAGGTAAAAAAATTGATGATCTTCAGCAGGTTATCCAGGCATCTAAAGCCTGGAACCTTGGATTAGCGCTGCAATATATTAATATGAAAAATTAGCTTACTTAGGTTTTGCTGAGATTTTCAAATGCATTAACTTCGCAAACTTAAAAATAACATGGCAAAAACCATGTTAGTAAAACACTTTATATGAAAAAAGATATTCATCCATCTAATTACAAATTTGTAGTTTTTAAGGACATGAGTAATGGCCACATGTTTTTAAGCAGGTCAACTGCATCCTCAAAAGAAATGGTGAAATGGGAAGATGGCAACGAATACCCCGTTGTTAAGCTTGAAATTTCAAATACGTCTCACCCGTTTTATACAGGTAAAAATATGTTGGTTGATACCGCCGGCCGTATTGATAAATTTAAAAAACGTTACGAAAAAAGAGATAAGTGATAATTTCTATTTTGAGTTTTTAATCCCCCTTCATTGGGGGTTTTTTATTTTCATCTATCTTCATTAAATAAGTAGATTAGCCGATGAATATTTTGCTGGATGATATTCCTTTTAATGAAAGCCTTTATCCATTTGGATCTGTGCAATCAATGGCGCATATAAGGGTTGGTATTCTTTCAATTTATGAAAAATGGCAATTTTATTTTCCGGGAAAAGTATTTATTAGTTCTGAACAAAAGTTGGATGATACTTCTATAGGTTCACTCAAAAAATTTCCTGCGAATGTTATTCCTTCTGTTGATTTTTTAAAGCATTTTGAGAAAGATGAAAATCTTTCTTTTACAGATGACTGCAAAAAGCTGGACTATCCCTGGCAAATTTTTGAATACAATGATTGGGCAATACGCCAGGATTTTAAAATGATAACCGAGGGAAGAATTTCAGAAAAAATTTCTTCCTACAGCCAGATTATTTGTCCTGAAAATATTTTTATTGAAACAGGAGCAAAGATTAGTTACTCAATTTTAAACGCAGAAAACGGTCCAATATACATTAGCAAAAATACTGAAATACAGGAAGGAAGCCTTATACGCGGACCATTTGCATTATGTGAAGGGAGCAAGGTGAAAATGGGAACAAAAATTTATGGCGCTACAACTATTGGCCCACATTGTCTTGCCGGGGGAGAAATTAAAAACTCAATCTTAATGGGCTTTAGCAATAAAGGGCATGACGGATATTTAGGCGATTCGGTAATTGGCAGGTGGTGCAATCTTGGTGCCGGCACAAGTAATTCTAACTTAAAAAATACAGCTGGAATAATAAAAATGTGGAACAAAGAAAAAAATGCATTTATCAATGCCGGAAATAAATGCGGATTGCTGATGGGTGATTACAGCCGTTGTGCCATCAATACATCATTCAATACCGGAACAGTTGCAGGAATTTGCTGTAGCATTTTTGGGAATAATATGTTGCCAAAATTTATTGATGATTTTACCTGGGGCAATGAGAAATATATTTTTGAAAAAGCAATTTCAGATATCAATAACTGGAAAAAATTAAAAGGCTTTGAAATTACTCCGGAAGAAATCGAATCATTAAAACATATTTATCAAAACAAAAAATAAAAAATGAGAAAACAAATTGCGGCAGCAAACTGGAAGATGAATTGCACAATTCAACAGGCAAATGATTTGCTTGATAATTTATTAAAAGAAAATATTTCGATTAGCCCTGGCCGTGAGGTTGTTGTTGCGGTGCCGTTCCCTTTTCTTCTTTTGGCAAAAGAAAAACTTAAAAATATAGAAGGTTATAAAGTAGCGGCGCAAAATTGTTACACCCAAACTTCAGGAGCGTTTACCGGTGAAGTAAGCGCAACAATGCTTGAGTCAATAAATACAGACTACGTAATTATAGGACATAGTGAAAGAAGGGAAATTTTTGGAGAGGATAATAAAATGCTTGCTCAAAAAGTGGATGTTTGTCTTGCCAATAATGTAAAGCCGATTTTTTGTTGCGGTGAACCTTTGCCGATAAGGGAAGATGGATCGCAGGACGCGTATGTTGAAACCCAAATAAAAGAAAGTCTTTTTCATCTTGAAAGTAAAAAGCTGGAAAATTTTGTAATCGCGTATGAGCCAATATGGGCAATAGGGACAGGAAAGACTGCCACAGCAGAGCAGGCACAGGAAATGCACAAGCACATCCGTAAAGTTTTTGCCGGTAAATATGGAAGTCAAATTGCAGATAGCATAACTATATTATATGGCGGAAGCGTAAAAGCAAATAATGCGAAAGAAATTTTTGAAAAGCCCGATGTCGATGGGGGATTGGTTGGTGGCGCATCTTTAATTGCTGCTGATTTTGCAGTAATTATTCAAAGCTTGAAATAGCTCACATCATGGAATTGTAAAATTTTTGATAGTTTATTTTATTTCAGCGCTAATAAAGTATCCATTAGTTAAATTGTAATTCAAAAATTTAAACTAATCAACATGAAAAGAATTATTCTCGCTATTTTATTTGTAGCAGCTTCATTCGGGGTTGCCAAGGCACAGTCAAAAAAAGATTCGACAAAAAAGATGAGTTCCACAAAGATGACTTCAGTTAAAAAAACTGCTACGTCACCGACCGCAAAAACAACCACCACAGCATCTACCACAACAACAAAGAAGAATGGAACTCCTGATATGCGGTACAAAGTAAATAAGATGGCAAAAACCGATACTACCGTACACAAGAAAAAAAATGGTACAGCAGATATGAGGTATAAAGAAAATAAAAAGAAATAAGATATCAATTTAATTATTTTAAAAGCATCTTTTAAAGGATGCTTTTTTTATTTAGACGCTTTAATATTTTACCCCGCCACGTCTTCTTTTGCCGCTGCAAAACTTATCGGTATTTTATTATGTGAATTAAGTTTGTCCAGGTATAATATGGTTTTATTTCCTGTATCAGATTTCGTGTACATCGGATTAAATTTCGCACCAATAACTATTTCATCAAATGTATAAGAAGTTCGTGAAACAACTACATTTGAAAACATATCGTCAAACGCTTTTATGAATACCAAAATTTCTCCTTTGGCATTTATATAATCTTCTTCAATAAAATTATAGAACGGACTATCTTCTGTTATGGGATGCACTAATGTCCAGCTAAGCGTTAGTGAGTTTACAGAACTAAATTCCAGCGGCAGCTGAAAAAATTTATTTATCTTTTTTCCATTTTCTTCTACAACCAGGCCCAATGTTACTTTGGCTTCCGCGTCGGTTAAGATTGTATTTTTAAATGGTGCCACTCTTAACATAATTGCAGTGATATCTTTATAGGGAGCCAATATGGCGTTCTCGCTAAAACGCAGGTAAGCCTTGGGCCTTGAGAATCTTCCATACAGTAAACCGGTAACAACCGCAAAACTCAGCAAGCCAATTAACGCTTCCAAAGCTGATACCGCACTCGAAAAAAAACCAACCGGGCTTATTCGTCCATAACCAACAGTGGTAAACGTTTGGCAGCTAAAGAAAAAAGCTTCACCGAATTCTTCAACGGGCGATTTTGTAACAATGCCGCCCAAGTTTTCTATTCCTATAAAATAATAAACTAACGCAAACAGAAGATTTATTACAAGGTAAAATAAAAGAATGATGGCTAAAAATTTCCAACGCGATAATGCCAGTAAAGTATGATACCAACTCGTGCGCTCTATAAAACCAACGCCTTTTTTTTCAAGATTCGCTGTTCCATCTTTATTAATAAATCTTCCGCCGTAATCAGATGAATTGATGCCGAAGCCTGTATTAATTTCTGCTTTTATTTTTGAATTTATTTTATGAATTTTTGCCATAATTTATTTTAAAAAATTTGTATGGTAAACCTGTTTCTATTAGCACTCTTGCCGTTCATTTTTTTACATTGGTAAGCAATTTCACCATTATTGACGAATCATGCAAGAATAAAAAGATGAAATATGAGCTACATAAAATTAAAAAATTTGGCCGTATGCACCTCTCAGCTAAATGCCGGTTGATTTATATATTTTTACTCAACTGTTTTTTTACTTAAATTTCAAGTAAGCACTTCTAAAAATCTTGTAAGCTTTCTATTCTTAATGAACATTCATAAATTACTATACCAAAATATTATCTGGCGTGGATTATATTATTTACTGACTTTTATTTTAAATATCTTAATTGCCAGACATTTTAAAGCAGAACTCACGGGAGTAATTTATTATCTGGTTAATATTTATGCATTCATAACATTAATTGCAAGTGTAAGCCTCGAATCGGGCCTTATATATTTTGCCTCATCAAAAAAAATATCACAATCAAAACTATTTAGCTTTTCAATAATATGGGTGGCATGTATTGCATTGCTGATGGCAGTTTTATTTTTTGGTATTGTGTTGTTCTCTGAAATCAAAATCACTTCAATCGAATTTTTATATGCTTTGCTTTTTGTTTGCGGCAATTTGTTATTTACGTTTTTAAACAGCCTTTTTTATGCCGACAATAAATTTAAAGTGCCGAATGTAACTGGCATTGTTTTTAATAGCGTACTGATTGCCCTCATATTTTTTTTCAATAAATTTTCTTGGCTTACAAATGAAAAATATATTCTAATCTATTTTGCAGCCTTTCTCTTGCAGGGAATTACCTTAATAATAATTTTTATTACTGAACATCCCGGAAATAAATTTCAGCTTCCGGCATTCTCACAAATTAAAATGTTATTTCAATATTGCCTGCTTGCATTTGCGAGCAACCTTGTTACTTTTCTTTACTACCGGGTAGATTATTGGTTTGTTCATCAGTATCGTTCACCCGTTGAATTAGGCAATTATGTACAGGTATCCAAACTTGCACAAATGTTTTTTGTATTGCCTGGAATATTGGCGGGCGCTGTGTTTCCAATTACGGCCGGCGGAAGGCGACAGGAAATTAATGATATATTGATGATTCTATCACGATCTATTTTGTTTCTTTATGGCATTGCATGTTTGATTTTTGCTATTGC
>JBEPVC010000030.1:0-12105 GCA_041691235.1 Chitinophagaceae bacterium | reverse complement strand
ATTTAATCGGCAACGTTAGTTGTCGCGATCGGCAAAGCTAATTGTCATTTAATATCTATCTTGTTGTATTTATTAAAAAAAAATTTTAAATATCAGCTGGATTAGAATTGTTTATTTTTTATTAGTATTTTAATAAAATGTATTATTTAATAACATAACTATTTAGAAGAGAGTCGGATAATCGGATAAAAATAAGAAGAGGATCAGTCATTTTTAATAAAAGGTAGTAAGTCTATATTTAACGCGCGTTTAGTTTATTCGGGTGTATTTCATACGACTGGATTCCTTTAAAAAGGTTACAAAAACCCTTTTTCAAAAAAACAGAATGGGTTTATCACACTTTCCTTTTCCAAAAATGCCTTCTTCTTTTGGAAAGCGCTTTTTCTTTTGATCTTTTAAGAATAAAAATAAAACAATCGCGAAGCGATACCTTATGTATCTTTATGTTTTTTATTTTTAAGTAATCCTGAGTATTTTGAGCGATCACTTAAAGGGGAATGGACAGATCACTTAATGAGACAGAAGGAAAGAGTGGCACTCTCAAAAAGTCAAAGTTATCCACAAAAGTCAAAAATAAAAATAAAATATCGCGCAGGAAAGCTAAAAGGTTGTTAAAAAAATGGTTATTTCAATGGGATGACATAGGAAGGGGCAACAGAAGAGAATACCGCCCGATCTTACCTCACAGAACCCGCTTTAGGCGGCCAAAGAAGGCCGTAGGCGGTCATTCGTTTTTTTGGAGTAGTCTGTAGTAGTCTGAGATAGAAATCGCTAGATTCGCTTTATGGAGTTCCAATGATTGCTTAATGAGCGCCTTCTTCTGGAGTACATCAGGTGCAGAGGGCTGTTGATAAAATTTAGACGTGATCGAGGCTAGAGGATTGATCGCTTTTGATCCTGAGAGGGCGGAGACTGTTTCAATAATTCTCTTCAGTCTATGCCGCCCTCGCCTGCCCTGTGCCTTTTCTTCTTTTTTTCGTTTCCATTCCCGAGTCGATGCCAAGCGTAAGAGATCAATCCCGAGATCGTGAAAAAATTTAAGGGTAAATTCTCGAAGAGAGGGCAACCCAATATAATCCCCATCGTCTTTCCGTGTCCATTGACGAGAAATTTTAAGATACCCCGCCTTCACCAGATCCTTCATCGCGCGTCTTGCCCGAATAGGCTCAATCCCTGCTTTATTCGCAATAAAATGAATATCGAAGGAAATCACTTCGGAGGCGGGCGTATTTATCCCCACTTTCAACGAAATCAACTCAATGTAATGTAATAGCACTTGTAAAACAGAGGTAATGGCTTCACGCCGTTCGCTGCGCTTTCGGCGGTTTTTTAGATGGAGAGCGCTGAGCTTTTTAAGGAACTTCTTAGGGGCATGATAATACTGAGCCGCATTTTTAATCGCTTGTTCCAAAATAGAGGGTCTAGGTTTATGGTTTAGAGGGCGATTGTATTCGCGAAGCTGTTTAGGATGATGGCCACAGCCATTGCCAAAGAGTGCTTGCAGCAGCGTGGCAGGTTGCGGTAAAATTCCTACGTGTTGTATATGTAAGTTCCCGAAGTCTACACCCTTGCCTCCTAAGCTGAGCGTAGACTCGGGGATGTTTTTTGTTAACATCCCAATTCCTTGTTTTTATAAACTCATTTCAAATCTTCCCAATGTTCCCATGTTCTTTTTTAAGAAGCAAGAGACTAAAAATAGTTATTTATAAAATAAAATGCTATCAATTGATATATTTTAATATTAAATGATATTAATTGATATATTTTGCTATCAAACAATATCTTTTGATATTTGACTATATCAAAATATATTGTTTGATAGCAAAAAATAATTTAAAATACTTTTATTTTTATGGAGAAATTTATGATTGTTGTAGTCGGAGGAGAAAAAGGAGGCACTGGCAAAACAACTATTGCGGTTAATCTCGCTGCGATGCGGATGAGAGATAAAGGCGATACCATCATCGTTGATGCAGAGCCTACCCAACAAAATACTAGTCTCTGGTGTTTATCTCGCGAAGATAGCGGGATACAGCCTCGTATTACAAGCATGAGCAAATTAGGTAAAACACTTAGAAACGATCTCTTAAAGTTGGGTGAAAAATTTTCCACGGTTATTGTTGATACTGGCGGACAAGATAGCACTGAGTTACGAGCAAGCTTATTAGCAGCCGATGTGATATTAAGCCCGATGCGTCCAAGCCAATTTGACATTTGGACTCTTGATAGAATGAATAAGCTAGTAGGAGATGCCAAACAAGTTAATGAAAATGTACGCGCATATATTTTACTGAATGCAGCACACACTAACCCATTAGTTGATGAAATCAAAGAGGCTTCTCAATATTTTAACGATGGAAATTATGAAAACATAAAACTTTTACCTTTTGTTCTTTATGATCGCCGTATTTATCGTAAAGTCGTGGGTGGTTATAGCGTTCATGAAACTGGAACGGATGGAAAAGCCGAGACAGAATTAAATCAATTATATAAGGAGATATTTGATGTCTAGTCATTTCCAAAGACCTCCACAAAGATTGCCTTTAAGCCAAAAAGAGAAGGAACGTTTAGCTGAAGATTTTATAGAAGGAGCTGCACGATCAACGCCACCTGATTTAAAGACAAGGAAAAAAGAAGTTATATTTTTACGAATACCTAAATCACTTCATGATGATTTAGAGCGCATACACACCTTAACTGGATATAAAAAAAATATTTTTTGTTTACAGGCAATTATTGAAGCAGTACGAGAAAAATTAAAACAAATTGAACGGGATATCCGATAGAAATCAATCTAATTTACTCTATGAATATTTAATTCGTATTTAATGGATTAAAAGTATGGAATTAAAAATGAAAATTATAAATTTGCCTGAAAAAAAAAGAGCTGAGCTATTTAGCATAGTGAATATAATTAAAGAAATAGCGCCTGCTGAAATAATCATCCTGTTCGGCAGTTATGCACGTAATGAATGGATAGAAGAAAAATATGATAATGAGCGCTATCGTTATCAAAGCGACTTTGATATTTTAGTAATTGTCGATACAAAGAGTGATTCTTCTCAAGCAAGGTTTGAACGTAATATTGAATATAGAATTGAGCAAGATACTAGTATAGATACACCTACTTCAATTATTGTGCATGATATTGATTACATTAATTGTAGATTGAATAAAACACAATATTTTTTTACGGATATTAAAAAAGAAGGGATAATACTCTACAATTCAAAAAAATATGCTTTAAGTAAAACGAAAAAATTATTGCCTAAAGAGCGAAAAAAATTAGCTCAAGAAGATTTTGAGTACTGGTTTGGTAACGCTAATAAATTTTATGAAACATTTTTTTTTAATCTTGAGAAAGAATATTATCCTCATGCGGCTTTTGAGTTACATCAAGTTGTAGAACGTCTCTACAGTGGGATATTGCTCGTTTTTACACGATACAAACCCAATACGCATGATTTAGCTGTCTTAAGAAAATTAACTAATTCTTTGGATAATCGTTTCATACGGATATTTTCTTTAGAAGACCCAGAAAATCTACGATTGTTTAAATTACTTAGAAAAGCGTATGTCGATGCTCGATACAAATCAAGTTATACTGTAACTCGTGATGAATTAATGCAATTATCTAAACAAGTTGAAGAATTAAAAAAAATAGGTCAATTAATTTGTGAAGAAAAAATCAATAGTTTTACCTAGTCAAGTCTGATTTTTAAGGCCTCTACGCGCCCTACTAAGAATTCCTGTATCGTTAAACTTAGATAGTATTTTAGTCAAACTATGCTAAAATTAATAAAAATAAGAGGTTAAGAACCATTAATGAGTAAACTGAGGATAGTTACTATGTCAGCACTGCCTGCTTTTGACACACATGCTTATGTAAAACGATTAAGAGCGGCTGGCTTTAATGAAGCACAAGCCGAAGCACAGGCTGAACTACAATCAGAGGTTTTGTCTTCTCTTGTGACAGAAAAGCTAGCCACTAAAGAAGATCTGGCGGAACTCAGAAACTCAGTCAAGCATGATATGTTAGAACTGAGGAATGAAGTTAAAAATGATATTTCAGAACTTAGGAATGAAGTTAAAAATGATATTTCAGAACTTAGGAATGAAGTTAAAAACGATATTTCAGGACTTAGGCATGAGTTAAAAAATGATATAGCGGCACTTAAAAGTGAAACACATCAAGAAATCATACGCATTGTGGGTAAATTTAATCAGCTTAACTGGATGATCGGGTTTTTATTGACGGGTGTTGTGACGATTTTGTTCAAGCTCTTCCTGCACAGCTAGCGTTTTTTCGGTGTTAACAAACTAACGACTGAACCAAAATAACCGTTATTTTTGACACATTTTTAGTCTAAAAAAGCATTTCCAGTAGGCCACTTTACTGGCAATCCGCTTGAAAGGGTTCGGAAAAATTAACATTTCTGATAAAAATTCTAGCAGAAATAAGAAGAAAATACCACCTTAAAATCCTCCGATACCCATTTAGGGAAGTTCTTCTGCAAGCCCCGTTATTTCTGCACTCTCTCTCTCACTGCTTTTTTTTGCTTTTGCTTTTGCTTTTGCTTTTAAATATTTTCTGTTCATCTCTTCACTATTTTAAAAAATAAAAAGAGATTATTTTCTGTCCTTGCCGCATGTGACCACCTACCTACTTCGTACGCAGGTGGTCACATGCGGCAAGGACAGAAAAAATCATTCTAATCCTTTGAAAAATATAAACTTCAATAAGTAAAGGGGGTAGACGCCGAGTCGTGGGGTTAGTCGCGGGGCATTTCATGGCATTTTTTTCTCTAAAATGATCAGTTAATAAGCAAACGTGATGCAAATCTCCTGATGTTTTAATATAGATCCGCTTCTTCACTTCACTCGTTACCTTGATGATTCCTAGAATGCTTTTTTGATCGCTTCCTTCAACTCTTTTTCTTGAATGGAATAAAATCTCAAAAATCGACCGTCTTTGATTTTGATGCCATCATACTTTTTCATCGAATCTCGATAGAGGATTTTAGAGTAGTCTATCGTCTGACTTAAATCCGCTTGATGATAAAGCTGCCTTATCACATAGTCTATATCATTCGTGACAGATTTATTTCCTTTGTCTAAATCCGTAATGACAATGAAATTGCCTTCATCCAGGGATAAGGTGGTGACTTCAAAATCCGCATGACAGCGCCCCTGCGCCATTGGAGAGAAATCGCCATATTGGGTCGATCCACCTAATGAAGAACCGTTGTATTCGTTTTTATTCATCTTTTTCTCCTCTGGACACCCTTATTTCGATGTTCGTAATTTTTTAATGCACTTTCTTTGACTAAGTAACGTCCGTCAATGAGTTCGCCTTGAATATGCCCGTTTTTAATTTCTCGTAAGACTTGTCTTTTAGAAAGCGGTTTGTTGTCTCTCTCAGTTAAATAATCGGCCACTTGTTTGGCTGATAAGACTCTTAAGCTATTCATTTTTATCCTCTCCTCGAAGCTATCATTATGACCCAATTGAGACATCATCGCAACCTTTAACGAGATGATTACAAAAGGATAATAATTATATAAGAGAAGAATTTAAGCCGTCGCGTGAGAGGCAATCCAATGGCAAAATGGTGTTAAAATGGATACAAAATAATTGTATCAAGGCCACGCTGTGCCTAACTCGCAAAAAGCGCGCCAAGGCACAGGGAAATCTAACAGGTCAAGCGTACTCCCTTCCTTTAAAAAATGAGCGTAGACAACACGACCCAAAAAATAGTCAGGCTCACGGGCTAAGCTTCTGGGGCCTCAACATAAAACTATCTTCTTGTATTTATTGTGTATTCAAAAAAACTTTTTACTACAAAAAGTTCATTTTATAGACTTTTTAAAAAACAGCGTGTACCTATTCTGCTGCACACTACAAAAAATCCCATTTATTTTTTGGAAAGCGCTTTTTTCTTTTTATCTTTGAAGTATAAAAATAAATGGATCGCTTCGCGATCCATTTTATCTGTGTGTTTTTTGTTTTTAAGTAATCTTGAGTATATTGAGAGATCACTTAAGGGCAAATGGACAGATCACTTAATAAGACTGATAGAAAGAGAAGGGTGCCGAAAAAGTCAAAGTTATCCACAAGAGAGGCAAAAAAATCAACGCATGACGCATCAAGCCTCAGGAGATGCTCAAAAAACAGTTATTCAACACGTGCTGAAATAGAAAAAGGCAGTCTGAGAAAATACCGTCCGATCTTGCCTCCCTGAATCCGCTTGAGACGGCCAAAGAAGGCCATAGGCGGTCATTCGTTTTTTTGGAGTAGTCTGTAGTAGTCTGAGATAGAAAGCGCGGGATTCGCTTTATGGCGTTCCAGCGCTTGCGTCAGGAGCGCCTTTTTTTGGAGTATAGGGGCAGCAAAGGGCGGTTTATAAAATTTAGACGTAAGCGAGGCCAGGGGATTGATCGCCTTTGACCCTGAAAGGGCGGAGACCGTCGCCATGACTCTCTTCAGTCGATAGCGCCCTCGCCTGCCCTGTGCCTTTTCTTCTTTCTTGCGTTTCCATTCCCGTAGCGAGGCCAAGCGTAAGAGATCAACCCCCAAATCGTGAAAAAATTCGAGGGTAAATTCTCGGATAGAGGGCAAGCCCATGTAATCCCCATCGTCTTTCCGTGTCCATCGGCGAGAAATTTTAAGATACCCTGCTTTCACCAGTTCTTTAAGAGCGCGCCTTGCCCGAAGAGGTTCAATGCCCGCTTTCTCAGCAATAAAATGAATATCCAAGGAAATCACTTCGGAGTCGGGCGTATTCATCCCGACCTTTAACGAAATCAATTCAATGTAATGCAGCAGGACTTGTAAAACAGAGGTGATCGCTTCGCGCCGTTCGCTGCGCTTTCGGCGGTTTTGGGGATGGAGAGTACTGAGTTTTTTAAGAAACTTCTTAGGGAAAGTATAATAACGAGCCGCATTTTGAATCGCTTGTTCCAAAAGAGAGGGTCTGGGTTTATGGTGTAGAGGGCGATGATACTCACGAAGCTGTTTAGGGTGATGGCCGCAACGATTACCAAACAGTGCTTGCAGCAGCAGGGTGGGTTGCGGTAGAATTTTTTGGTGTTGGTGTGCATCCTCGAAGTCTACTTCTGCCTGTCCAAAGCTTTCTGTAGTTTCGAGGATGTTCGTTTGTAAGAACATTCTCACATATCCCCAGATCAATTATTTTAAAGTAAAAATTTCCTATAAGCCTGTATCTTTTTTAAATAAAAGTCAATAGTAATTTTATATAACATGTTGATTTTTATGTTATATATTATTTTTATATATGATATTATATATTATTATATTATATAATATATTTTATTATTTTAATAATTTTTATATACATTGATATGTTTTTATATATTATTAATAGTTATTAAAATTGTGGTTATGTAACAAAGGATAAATTATGCCAGTAATATTAATAGGTGGAGAGAAAGGCGGTACGGGGAAAAGTACAATTGCAACTAATCTATCTATTATGGCTTGTTTAATGAATCACGATGTTTTATTACTTGATACAGATAAACAAGCATCATCGTCTAAGTTTATTACCCATCGTAATGAAGTAGGCTTACAGCCAACCCCCACATGCGTTCAAATAAGAGGTAAATATCTTCATAAAGAAATTGAAGATCTGAACAAGCGATATGAAGTAATTATAATTGATGCAGGCGGGCAAGATTCAATTGAATTAAGATCAGCAATGGCATCACCTTCTGTTACTAAACTATATACTCCTCTACAACCTAGCGAGTTTGATCTCAATACACTCACAACCATGGATGACCTTGTTTATATCGCTCAATCCTTTAATAATAACCTTGAAGCATTTCTTATTTTTAACCAATCACCTACTCATTCAAAAATTTATTCCTTAAAAGAGGCGAAAGAATTTAGCAAAGAATTTAAAAATATTAATATATGTAATTCAATTATTAGTCATAGAGTTCCTTTTCAGTATGCGACATCCCGTTATATGTCTGTTGTTGAATTTGAATTAGAAAGAATAAAATCCCTACCTACTTGGCAAGCAACTAGATATATTCCAAAAGCCAGCATGGAACTATGTTCTTTATATGAAGAAATTTTTAATAAAAAATTCAAAAATGAAATAATAAATTCATTTCCATTAGAAGAAATATTACAAGAGGTCGCCGTATAGTTATGCAAAAAACAGACAACAGAAAGCCTGCTTCTATCGATGAGTTTATTGATGGCGCAAATAAAGAAACAACAGCTAGAAAAGCTAGAAAGCGTCCTTCTAAAGAAAATTTATTATTAATCATTGCTGGTAGAAGTAGTATGGATGACTACGGTAAACCAACATTTATATATATAAAAAAAGATATTCAAAAAGATATAGACAAACATTGCTCCGGTAGTAGACAAAGCATAATAAATTATCTATTACGCAGAGGATTAGATGTATTAATTAAAGAAAAAATACTTGTTGTAGAAGAGGAGGATTAATTATATTATATAAAACTATATTATATAATATAAAATTATATAATAAAAAACGTGGCACGTAGTGCTGTAACACATACGTACCACAAATCACAACCCGATCTAAATAGGAGATCAAGTTATGACTAACGAAGAAATTGTAACAATTTCAGCATGTGCAAGCAATCCCGTTCTGTCTCTTTCTTATCTTATCAAGGCGGCTTTAGAGGAGGCTATCAAGCAACCTTTGGTCAAGAAATCTGAGGAGTTCCATGCACATTACCGTGGGCAGTTTTCTCTCGTAGTGGGTCTTAGTTTGACAGCCTTGCTGTCGAGAGGAGGGCAAAAGCACTCTTGCAAGAAGTATTTCGGTGATTTTTTCAGTTGCAGCGATGATTTTACGCGATGCACGGAGGAATTTGATCGAATCTCTTTGCTCGTGGCAGAGGTTGTTTGCAAATCAATCAGTGCTTTTCGGTTTCTGGGGTTACCCCGATATTTTGATGATCTTATACAGGCAGTGATGAGTGTGATTAATCCTGTGAGTATGGAATCCATCCAAAAAAGAGGAAAGATAGAAAAGCTGCTGCAAAAACTGTTTGAAGCATGCAAGTAATCGCGTAGGCAACAGACTTGTGTGTGTTTTTTTTGTGTGCGTGCAAGTCTGTATGCGTTTTATCAATCTCTCTTGAGACTGTTTTTGGAGATAATCACTTTAACGGGCGTTAATGCAGAAAAATAGCAATAAACAATTTTATCGAGAAAAATGACTATTGTTTTTAACAGGTGAATCGCTATTTATTTTTTTCTCCAAAAAACCTTGTGATTTTCGCGCATATTGTTTGTTCAACGCCTTATCCAGTGTGAGTTGCAATTGATTCAATGCAAGGAGGGCACTTTTTGGATGGCGAGTGAGTAGGGAGGTGACTTTCTCAGCAGGGTATACGAGAGCGACTGTCTGAGCCAAGCGATTTATCATAGCGTAAAACCCATTTATTTTACAAACGCGATTATGGCCTCTATTTTTAAAAAAGACTACTCAAAAATACAATAGTAGCATCACTTGGAAATTTTACTGCAAAAACTACGCCATTATCTTAGAGAAAATTACTCAGATTTCCTACAGACAAAAATAATTTTTCGTATAAAATTCATTGGCTTAATTTTGAGGTATCGTTATGTTAAATCTATTCGATGAATTATTTTTTTATAGTGATCCAAGCTATAAGCGATATTCGGAAAATAAAAAAATAAACTGGAAGCACTCTGTGCTGTATCTCTTTTTTGGTGCAATAACCACAGGCCTTATGCTAGTGGGGATTTTTTTCAGCGCTTTTTTTGATTCGATTGTCAGTGTTTTAGTGCTGGGTGTGTTGGCTGTCATAAGTGCTATGGACTATAAAAAATAAAGAATAAAAATGTATTTCCGATAATGGGGGATTACTGGAAATTAAGTAATTTATCCAAATACATTAAATTTAGAGAGGTAAATGCAAATAAACATTCCATATATCGAAATGGAGTTAAATAGTATCGAAATACTACTTAATTAATTCAAAAATTTTTTTGGTGTAAAGTGCGCTAAAATAAGGAAAAAATAAACATGGCAAATGTTAGATTTACTAGAAGGGTTTTAACTAGAGCAGGAAAAAATTTACCTACATCAATGGCTTTTCGGGATCATCCGTCTATTTGGCATCCTGTCAGTAGACCACCGAGAGGACTGGCTTTTGTATCATCCTCTTCTCCTTTAAATCGTCAAACGATCCTACCAAAATCAAGAAATAAAGTGTCTGCCATGCTGAATGCCCAGGAAAGCAAAGCGAGTCCTGGAGGTTTTCCGTTAGTAGAAAATTCAATGGGGTCATGGGCGATGGTTGTGGGTTTGGGTATCGGTATCGGAGGGCTCTATCTGTTGTCTGAGCTGTATAAGTGGTATGGTGATTTTAATACTATTGAAGTAGGTGATATTCCTCAGCCTAAACCTGAGTTTGTTAAAACAAAGAAATATTCTGATTTGCAAGAAAAATTAAAAGACAACTGTGATTATAAGAAGAAAAACAATACAGTTGTTTTGATAGGAGAGCCAGGCACAGGAAAAACGTTCGCATTGATAGAAATTTTGTCTGATGACTCTATTGATTGGTTCCATAATAGTCATTGGGTTCCTCGGAAACCATGGGCAAAAGTATGGGTATCACTCCCCGATGATAATGAACAAGTAGAAGCTACTGTTGAAGACTGTCTAAGGAAATTAGCTCATAGGATAATCGAACAAAGACAAAGTATTATACGATTATTATCTCAGGGTGCTAGCAAGTTATTACCAGATTATAAAGCTCATATCGAAAAATTGTGTGATGAACTTGCTAAAGCAGAAAAAGAGCCTGATAAGGATAAGGTTTTAAAATGTCTTACACGCTATCTTGAAAACACGACTGGCTGGGTCATGGTCTTTGATAATGTAAAAAACATGAAACAGATTCAGGGCATGATTCCACGAAAAGGAGGGACTCTTATTTTTGCAACAAATAATGCAGATGTTGTACAAGATGAAGCTTATAAAGTGAATTTTAATGTATTAGATAAAGAAGATGGTTGTAAATTTGTTGATAAAATTTTGCCAAAAGAAGTGAGAGAAAATAAACAAGAAGTTGATGAATTATTATCAGCAATGGGGGATTTACCTTTAGCCATTGTGCAAGCATGTGCCTATATCAAGAATGCGAAAATAAATATCAGAGAATATTTAAGGCAGCTTGAGCAAACCCCTTTAGAGGTTTTAGCTGAAGATACAAAGTCAATTGAACATATTAATGTATTTAAGACACTAGAGCTTGTGTTGTCTACAATAAAAGAAGAAATACAAGAACAGAACAAACAGAAACAATATAATTTTCCTGATACATCAGGAGAAACGCTTCTCTTGATGATGAGTTTATTTGCGCCTCAAGCACTTCCAGCAGAGCTACTAGAGAAAGCTTTCAATAATATATCTTCTATGGCTGCTTCTAATAAAGCGCTTTTTAATAAAATGGCACGCTTACTAGTTCAGTTTCAAGTGGTTGATCGCGATCCTCAAAAAAACCACTTGAGAATGCACGCACTCAAGCATCGTTTTTTTCAAGCAATGCTACATAAAAAAGCAAAAGAAGAACCCAACGTGTTCTCTACCTTATTGAATGCTGTTTTAGAGAGTTTTGGACAAGTCAAAAACCAGAATGAAAACTTAACATTATTGCCACAAGTCTATTATGTTGAAAATTTAATAAAACAAGTTCCACTAGAATCATATAGTGAAGATTCGTGTTATGAATTCCTTGTATTTACAGAGGATTATTTAGATATGCTGCATAGAACAGTAGGCTATCGACAGATGAAAGAATTATCAAGTCAATTTAATCTACCTATGGCAGAGAATCAGAAAAAAGATGTGGAACAAAAGATTAATCGTCTTAAGAAAATATTAAAATTTCAAGAAAGAACAAAGGGGTGTGATCATATTAAGACAGCAGATACGCTCTACAACTTAGGCAATGCCTACGGATCATTAGGCGATCAGGGGAAGATGCGTGATTTTCTGGAGCGTACGTTAAAAATTCAAGAAGCGCATTATGGGAAAGACCATATTGAAACAGCAGATAC
>JBEPVC010000029.1:0-12110 GCA_041691235.1 Chitinophagaceae bacterium | reverse complement strand
ATCTTCATCAAATAATCATCTACAACTACCGCCAAATGATAAGTTGGCATTCCATCTGCCTTTAATAAAACTTTATCGTCAACTCCATTTGTATCCATTTTTAAATCACCTCTTATAACATCATTGAAAGAAACAAATTCATCAGCTTCTATTTTAATTCTTGTAACATATGGAATACCTTCTTTTAATAAAGCTTCAGTTTCTTCGGGAAGTAATGAAAGAGAATTACGCATTTGAAGTCGCACATGATGACCATATTGCAGATTTGATTTTCCTTCGGCTTTTAGCCTTTCTCTCAATGCGTCTATCTCTTCCGGCGTATCAAAAGCATAGTAAGCATGACCCTTTTTTACAAGTTCTTCAGCATATTCTTTATACAATGCTTTTCTTTCGCTTTGCCTGTAAGGGCCATATTTCCCTTCCTTATGAGGCCCTTCATCTGGTTCAATTCCACACCATTGAAGGCAATCGATTATGTAGTGCTCTGCTTCGGCCACGTAACGGCTTTGATCAGTGTCTTCAATTCTTAAAATAAAATCACCATTATGTTTTTTTGCAAACAAATAATTATATAACGCTGTACGAACACCGCCTAAATGTAATCCACCGGTGGGGCTTGGTGCAAATCTTACTCTTACTTTGGTCATTATGCAAAGATAAAGAGGCTGCTTTACAGATGTATCTTAAATAAAAAAACCTGCGAGTAAAGGTCACAGGTTTTTATTTTATATATTTCTAATCTTTTTATCTTAACAAAAATGTTATTGGGTTACTTCCATCAATAGAGATAGTTGCTTCGTTATCGCAAGAACCACTTCCGTAATCAATAATAGCATAGTGATTAGGGCCTGTTATTTTTATAGAACCTTTGTCTATGTTAGCACAAATTACTTTCTTTTCAAGCGCTGATGTAATTTCTGCAGTTCTTGATACACCTGCTGAATTGGTAACAGTAGCTGTGCCTGTTGTAGAAAAAACATCGTCAAGTAAATTAAATGGAGTGCTTACACCGTCTGTTTGAACAACATCTTGCGTACCGCTATGTAACCAAAATCGTCCACCCGGCGCAGTTATTTTCCCATTAGTACATTGGCGTTCCCAGCTTTTGGTGCCAGCCTGGCTTGTATTGGTCCATGTAATTGTTCCTTCTTTTTTAAAGCCGCCTACATAATAATTATCAAAGGTCATAGTAGCTACGCTTCCGGATTTTCTAAGGGAATCGCTTAACATAACATTTATTTTTCCGCTTCTAACTATTCCGTCTGCAGGAGTGCATCCAGTCCCTGATCCAAAATCAATAACTATAGTTTTTGGAAATCCTTGTAAAGGAGTTACAGTAACAGCTGAACAGCCAAGCACATTCATTGTTGAAGTAATACCGGTTGGAGTATTCCCGGCAAAATTATTATTAACTGCTGCCTCGTTTAAAATATATTCAGCATCAGCATTTGTATTATCTGATATAGCCTGGTCACCGCTTAACTCTACGGTAGTAGTAACTTCATCTGAAGTGGTTTTTGTTCCATCTTTTTTACAAGCAGAAAAGGCCACCACTAGTGATACCCATGCAAAACCCAACAGAAAATTTTTTGATTTCATAAAGTATTTTTTTTAAAAGTTAGTTTAATCATAGTGAGACGTGTTTATCTCAAGAAGGTTTAATCGTTAAAAAGTTTTATTTTTCTTAAATGTTTTACCTCGCTAAAACGCCGTGGCTGATTAAAAAATTGTATCCCGAATACATTTGGGACATTAAAGTGACAGAGAAAATTCTGTTTTTGACGTTTGATGATGGCCCACATCCCGAAGCCACACCATTTGTGCTGGAACAACTAAAAAAGTACAATGCAAAAGCGACTTTTTTTTGCATAGGTAAAAATGTATTAGAGCATTTTGAAATTTATAAGCATCTAATTACTGAAGGTCATAAGCCTGCAAATCATACTTACACACACTTAAATGGATGGATAACCAAAGATGATGAATATCTTAACGACGTTTATAAAGCTTCAAATATCATCGACAGTAATTTGTTCAGGCCACCCTATGGAAAGGCTACAAAATTTCAATTACGGGCTTTGAAAAATGAAAGGTTTCAATTGAAAACAATTATGTGGGATGTGCTTAGTGGTGATTTTGATGAAAAAATTACAGGCGAAAATTGTTATCTGAACGTAATTAATAACACAAGATCGGGTTCAATTATTGTATTTCACGACAGCCTGAAAGCTTTACCAAGACTACAATACGCATTGCCAAGAATCCTGGAATATTTTTCTGAAAGGAAATTTCAATTTAATATCATTTCATAAACAAGCCTAAAAAAAAATTGGGCCAGGGTAGATACCCAGGCCCGTTTTTAATCCGTACCCTATGAAAACTGTCGTGAAGTTAATAAATACTTTTTAACAAATCAACAACAATTTTACTCAATGCAGGATAATATTGTGCGAAACTCCATTAATTGTTATTACAGCTTTATTGTTGCAACTGCCATCTCCATAATCTAAAACTGCTTCATTGTTATTCCGTGTTATCTTGACTGTGCCTTGTGAAATCCAACGGCAGTCGAACTTTTTAATAAGTGGTTCTGCGATTAAGGCTGTCCATGAATTACCATTTGAATTAGAGCCTTCACCATTTCCGGTAATTTTAAAAACATCATCATGCGGATAAAGTGGCGTGCCGTTACCTTCAATTTGCGTATGTGTTTTTACACTGTTCCATTTTTTCCAATTCCCGGAAATCGTATTTGTAATTTTTCCATCAATAACTTTTACTTCCCAGGCTTGTTTGTTTGATGAGCTTGTATTTTCAACAGTATGTGTCCCTTCAATTTTAAAACTATCAACCGAATAATCTAAAAACGTTGTAGAAGTTTTGCTTCCTGCTATAAACATTGGCCCGGTAAAAATGCTTACGATTTTTCCTTTGCGCAATTTTCCATCTTTTCCAAGACAACCTTCTCCAAAATCAAGCGTTACTGTTTTTGGAAAAACATGGGCAATATGCGGAACTACAGAAACTGTAAAGCAACGTGAAGAGCTGTCTGGGCTTGTAGTTCCATCCGGATTTACTGTGCTGGTGTAAATGATGCCTGCACCCGCTCCCAAGCCTATTTCTTCGCCCGCATCTGAAGCCTGAACGCCCATTGTTATATTAAATACATCATCGAATTGTTCTTCAGCAATTGCGTCACTTTGAGATGCATCAATGGTTGCGGCAACCTCAGGTGTATCTGCAGGCTGGGTGCTGTTATCTTTTTTACAGGAAGAAAAAATTACGACAACTATAATTAATAATGCAGCGGGGAATTTTGAAAATTGATTTAGCTTTTGTTTCATAATTGATAAGATTAAGGTGATTAATTTTGAACATACTTCTGACATGGGTTGCATGAACAAGTTTAATGATGCGTTAAATTTTTTTAATTTTTCTTTGTTGCATGAAGCTGATTGACACTCATACTCATTTATACTTAAAAGATTTTGTTGATGATATCAGTGAAGTAATACAACGGGCCAACCTTGAAGGAGTTGAAAAATTTTATTTGCCTTCCATTGACAGTTCTGAAACAGATGCAGTAAATAATCTTGAAAAAAAATTTCCGGAAAAATGTTTTGCTATGGTGGGTTTACATCCGTGCTCGGTAAAAGAAAATTATAAAGAAGAATTAAATAAGGTTCGTATAAGTTTAGAAGAAAGAAAGTTTGTGGCGATAGGAGAAACAGGTCTTGATTTTTATTGGGACACTTCGTTTATTAAGGAGCAATATGAATCCTTGGACATGCAGGCCGGCTGGGCATTACAATATAATCTTCCACTTGTGCTGCACACGCGTAATGCAATTCAGGAAACCATTGATGTTGTAAAGACTTACACCGGCAAAGGATTAAAAGGAATATTCCATTGCTTTAGTGGTTCTTTGCAAAATGCAAAAGATATAATTGCATTGGGATTTTATCTTGGTATAGGAGGTGTGGTGACCTATAAAAATTCGGGACTTGCGGAAGTATTAAAAGAAATTGATTTATCAAACATTGTATTGGAAACTGATGCTCCATATCTTACACCGGTTCCTTTTCGCGGTAAAAGAAATGAAAGCAGCTATTTGAGATACATAGTTCAAAAGATTGCGGAAATAAAAAATGTTTCTATTGAAGAAGTTGCCAGGCAAACTACCGTAAATGCAGAAGCGATTTTTTCTTAAATAGAAATGAAAAGATGCGGATTGAATTTTTATTCTTTGTCGAAGACCAACTTTATTTTTTGAATTGTCATCTTAATAAGTAAAATGACTCTTAATTGTATTTAAAATATGATAACTCAAAAAACAACGTTATTAGATATAGTTTTGCACTTGGGAGATTTTAATCTTGTAAAAATTTTGTGATATAATTTTGCAAATGCTAATAAATTCCTGCTTTCCTATAAAAAAAATATTACCATATTACCTTTTACCGATTCTTTTTTTCTGTAGCTGGTTTACAGTTTATTCGCAGGAGCGTATTATAACAGGCAAGGTAATAGACGCAAAAACAAAGCTTCCTTTATTTTCCTGCAGCATTTATTCTTTGCAATCCGGTAATGGTGTTATATCAGATGAAAAAGGAAAGTTTGTTCTTCCCATAAACGACAGAACAGATTCGATTGCAATTTCAATGATTGGCTATAAAACTGTTTCAAAACCTGTGTCAAAAGCATTGCAGCAGGAAATTAGTTTTGAGGCAGAGCCGATGGCAAATGCATTGGGCGAAATAGTAATCGCCGTAAAATCAAAATATACAAAGGCGCAAAGGCTTATTAAAAAAGTTATTAAAAATAAACCGGTAAACGACGTCTTCAATAATGAATCTTATCAATGTAAAGTATATGATAAGATAGAAATTGATCTTAAAAATATTCCTGAAAAATTACAGACTAACAGGTTGTTGAAGCCGTTAGCTTTTGTTTTTAAAAATTTCGATACAACTGAAGACAATCAAAAAGCATTGCCGGTTTATTTATCTGAAAGCAATTCAGATTTTTATTTTAAAGAAAAACCTGAAAAAGAAAGATATGATTACACTGCTATAAAAAGTTCGGGACTTGATAATAAATCCATTTTAGCATATGTGGATGGCTTGTATAAAAAAATAAATATTTATGATAATAACATAAAGCTCGTAGATATAGATTTTGTAAGCCCCATATCTGATAATGCTTTAAATAATTATAACTATACAATACTGGATACGGTTTTTTTTGATAACCACCGGTGCATACAGGTTCAATTTTCTCCATCACAGTATGGCAGCAATACATTCAATGGATATATGTGGATTGCAGACACTTCTTATGCAATTAAATCTATTGTGATGCACATGGATAAAAAAGCCAACATAAACTTTGTAAATAAATTCCAGATTTCTCAATTTTTTGAAACGGATAGCCTAAACAAATTTTTACCTGAAAAAAATATTTTGTACATCGACCTCACTGTACCGTATTTAAAAAAGACCGGTGTGATTGCAAAAAAAACAACTGTCTTTAAAGATGCTATTCTTAATAATAAAATGATAGATACCGCATTTGATAAAAAGCCGGTTCAAATTACATCATTAAAGATGGATACTTCTGAGTGGTCTGCAAAAAGATTTGAGCCACTTACCAAATCAGAGAATTCAGTTTATTTATTAATGGATACTTTAAATAAAATTCCTGCAGTAATTACTTATGGAAAAATTATTTCTGCGCTTACCACCGGCTACTACACAGCAGGGCATATTGATATTGGCGATCTTTATTACATATACACCAGCAACAGGGTAGAAGGAAACCGCTTTACATTTGGCGGCAAAACAAATTATCTGTTCGATCCTAAAATTCAATTAAATGGTTATGCGGGCCTATCAACGCGTGATAAACAATTCAGGTATTTGCTTAGCTCGGTTTTTGTATTAGACCCGCAACACTGGAGCACGCTTAAATTAACATTAACCAGCGATCTTGCCGGAAGCTATGATCATGATGATGAGCTTGATCAAAATTCAATCTTTGCTACTTTTTTACGAAGAGTAAATTATTCTGAAATAAGATTGATAAATACAAAGGAAGCAGATGTTACGTACAAAAAATATTTTGACAATGGAATTGGAATCGGTGCTGAAATGATGCATAGCGCGCTTACGCCTTTCTTTAACGTGTACTATACTCATGGTGATTTTAAACCTTATATAGAAACCAAACCCGGAGTTAACAAAGATTATGAAGTAAACGAAGCGACCATTTCATTAAGATTTTCTCACAAAGAAAAATTTATTACAGAACATTACCGCAGGGGAAGCCTTGGAAGCAACTACCCGATTGTTACTCTTAGCTACACAAAGGGAATAAAATTCAGCAACGGAATTTTGAAAAGTGATTTCGATTACAACAAATGGAAATTAAATATTCAACATGATTTTACGGATGGAAGAATAGGTCAATTGTCTTATACTGTTGATGCAGGTTTTACAGATGGTGTGTTGCCTATTTTATTTTTGGATATTCAAAAAGGAAATGATACCTATTATTACAATAAGTATGCGTTCAATAATATGAACAGGTTTGAATTTGTAAGCGATAAATTTGTGAGCCTCGCAGTTCAGCAGTCTTTCGGCAGTTTCCCTTTTAATTATTTGCCGTTGATAAGAAAATTAAAATGGCGCTCACTTGCCACTTTCAGAGGAGTTTTAGGCGGAATGTCAGAAGCAAATAAAATAGCGAATGGATACTACGACACTACTATAAATTATCATTTTACAATACCGGATAAAAAGCCTTACATGGAAGTAGGTTTGGGAATTGATAATATTTTTCATCTCATTCGAATAGACGGGATATGGCGTTTAAATTATTTAAGCAATCCCGGAGTTCCACACTTCGGCATTAAAGGAAGTATAGAGTTGAAGTTGTAAAAAATCTGTTGTATATTTTCCATCTTTTTTATTCATGGCAAAAATATCTCCGTGCACAGTTTTCGGATCATAGTTTGTTAGTGAACTATTAGAACATGAGCGCGCAAACGACAACACATCCTAAAAAATTAAGTCAGCTTGCTGCTACTGCAATTTGCGGAAATGATATTACTTCATCATGCCTGTATGTTGCGCCACTTTGTATTTTGTATGCGGGGCAATATGCGTTTATAGCGCTACTGTTAGTTGGGCTGGTTTTATTTTTTTTCAGAAAAATATATGGCGAGGCAGTAGGTGCTTTGCCACTTAACGGCGGCGCATATAATATTCTTTTAAATACAACGAGTAAAAGCAACGCCTCACTAGCTGCCTGTTTAACCATTCTTTCTTACATGTGTACTGCTGTGCTTTCTGCAACAGAAGCCATGAAATATTTGCATAGCATATTCCCGCTCTTCCCGGTAATTATTGCAACAATGGTTATTCTTACTATTTTTTTATTTCTTACTATTAATGGTATTTCCGAGTCTTCAGTTGTAGCCATCGTAATATTTATTATTCATTTATCCGTTATGCTTTTGCTAATTGGCAGCGGCATTTATTATATTATTCTTAATGGCTTAGATGTTGCAAAAATAAATTTTCATACACCTGTTAAGGGAAGTTTATCTACCGCATTATTCCTGGGCTTTAGCACTGCAATGCTTGGTATTACAGGTTTTGAAACATCTGCAAATTTTGTAGAAGAACAAAAGCCCGGCGTATTTCCAAAAACGTTGCGCAATATGTGGGTGCTGGTTATAATTATTAATCCTCTTATTGCATTGATAGGTGTTTCCATTACGCCATTGCAGGAAGTATCAAATCACGAAGCTGCATTTCTTTCATTTATGGGCAGACAAACAGGTGGCTCATGGCTTGCAACAATTGTTTCTTTAAATGCAGCATTGGTGCTTAGTGGCGCGGTTCTCACTTCGTTTATTGGTGTTAGTGGTCTTATGAAGAGGATGACACTCGATCGTGTATTTCCTCAAATGCTATTAAAAGAAAATAAAAGAGGGAGCTCACCAAGAATATTAATTGTATTTTATATTTTATGCCTTTCAATTCTTTTTATTACAAAAGGCGCGTTAGGGCCGTTAGCAGGCGTATATACCATTTCCTTTTTATTGGTAATGTCCTTTTTTGGATTTGGAAACTTGCTTCTTAAAATAAAAAGAGCAAGGCTGCCCAGGCCTGAATATGCATCGCCTGTAATCGTGTGCCTTGGCATATTAGGGGTATTAATTGCATTATATGGAAACGTAGAACTGCACCCCGATTACCTGATTGTATTTCTTAAATATTTTATTCCGGCCATTCTTATAATTTATCTTTTTCTCAAAAGAAAGGTTGTAATTAATTACTTGCTTTTATATGCTAATAAAATTTTTGATAAGATACAGAGAGTTTCACTTTTAAGCAGGTTTCATCTCACCAAAGAAATGAGAAAGCTCAACAAGCAACCATTTGTTTATTTTACCAAAGGGGATAATATTGCCATTCTCAATAAAGTAATTATTTATGTGAAAGAAAATGAGATTACTCAAAAATTAAAAATTGTAACTGTATTACAGAAAGAAGAAACATTGAATGAAACTTTTGTCCGCGATTTTGAGGCATTGGATCGTGCCTATCCTGATATCAGGATTGAATACATCCAGGTACCGGGAATATTCGGTCCTGACATAATTGACAGGTTAAGTAAAGAATGGAATATACCGCACAACTTTATGTTTATAGGATCTCCCGGCGATCATTTTCCACACCGGCTTTCAGACTTAGGTGGCGTAAGATTGATTATTTAAGCAATAATATTTTCGCCTCACATCTTTAATTCATGCAATTTATTATTTTCTTTAAATGCAATTTGCATGGGAAAAATTTCTGACATTTCATTTTTGGTTGCAAACCAAATCCTGTTGTCAGGAACAATTACAAATAAACCTTC
Source organism: Chitinophagaceae bacterium (assembly GCA_041691235.1). Classification (GTDB taxonomy): domain Bacteria; phylum Bacteroidota; class Bacteroidia; order Chitinophagales; family Chitinophagaceae; genus Ginsengibacter. The sequence continues at coordinate 3,182 of JBEPVC010000029.1, read as the reverse complement.
ATCATTTCCTACAGCTCTAAAATGCGCTAGCGACGGCTGTTTATCAAAATAATTGATACTGAAATTTTTCATTACAGAATTTACATGTTCATCAAAGTTCGTTAATGGAAATACTATTCCTATTTCACTTATGTTACGGATATGTTTCGAAGAAAAAGATGTTTCTGATGTATCATTCAAATCAAATCTTGCGATCATTTCAAGAATATTTCCTGCGGGGTCTTTAAAATAAAATGATTTTGCATGCCAGTCTACAAAATCAGCAACATAACTTTTATAATCTTTCAGCCACAACAGTTCAACTTTGTTTTGCATCCATTGTAATGCTTCGTCAAATTTATTTGAGGGAATATTAAAAGCAAAATGATAAAATGGATTTTCTCCGTTGTTTACTTCATCAAAAATCAATTTAGATTTGCCTGCACTTATTATAATCCTGTTTTTTGAAGATTGTATTACCGGCAATTCCATTAAGTCTCTATAGAAATAATACAAGGGTAATAAATGCTTTACTTGTAGTCTTAATTCTCTTAGCTGCATAAAATTTCTAACGCTAACGCGTACCTGTAATTCATTAAAAAAGAAATTTAGCTTTCTTTCTTTTTTTGTTCTTCTTCATTAATTTTCATGAAGGGTTTTAATATATCAATAGGCACAGGGAATATTGTAGTAGAATTATTTTCTGTTGCAATTTCCCGGAGTGTTTGAAGATATCGCAATGTAAGTGCACTAGGCTGCTCGCTTAAAATTTTTGCTGCATCGCTTAATCGTTGCGAAGCCTGGAACTCGCCTTCTGCGGAAATTACTTTTGCCCTGCGCTCTCTTTCCGCTTCAGCCTGCTTCGCCATAGCACGCTGCATTTCCTGCGGCAAATCAATTTGCTTTACTTCTACGTGAGTTACTTTTACACCCCAGGGTTCAGTTTGCAAATCAATTATCTGCTGTAGCCTGATGTTAATTTTTTCTCTTTGTGAAAGAAGTTCATCCAATTCAGATTGTCCTAATACGCTTCTTAAAGTTGTTTGAGAAAGTTGAGAAGTACCTACTAAAAAATTTTCAATTTCAATAATAGCTTTTTGAGGATCAACCACGCGAAAATAAATTACTGCATTTACTTTAATTGAAACGTTATCCTGCGTAATAACATCCTGGGGAGGCACATCCATAACTACGGTGCGCAAACTTACTTTTACCATTTTATCAATGATAGGTATTAGAAAAATAATACCTGGTCCTTTAACGCCGCCACCAAGAACCCTGCCCAGCCTGAATATAACGCCACGCTCATATTCACGCAAAACGCGAATAGCGCTTGCAAGAATGTATAAAACAAATACTATTATTATTACCGGAGCTAAAGGAAATTGTTGCATTGTGTTTGTTTAAAATTTGATTAAAAAAATATTGAATAATAAATTAAATACTGATAGAATTTTGCTTTTGTTCAACGTATAATGTAAGATTTTTTATCTCCCTGACAACAATTTTTTCGCTGATGTCTACTTTACCCGAAAGCGATTGAGCTTTCCATAATTCGCCATTAATTTTTACCGAACCTGCAGGATCAAGCGTTGCAATAACTTCCCCTGTTTTTCCAATTAAAGTCTGCATACCTGTTGCAGGCCGCAAGCGTTGGGCTTTTAATCCCATGCCTACAATAAAAAGAAAAAATAATGCAGTCACAGTTGTGCAGCCAACGATAATGCTCCATGAAATCGATTTAAAATTTTCTGTAGAGCTTGTTCTGAATAAAAACAATGAACCTAACAGGATTGATATAACTCCCCCGATTGTTAAGATGCCGTGGCTTGTTATTTTTATTTCCAATAAAAAAAGACAAATGCCAAAAATAATTAAAGCGAGCCCTGCATAATTTACCGGCATAGAACTCATAGAATAAAATGCGAAAACCAAAAAGATAACGCCGGCAATACCGGGAAATATTGAGCCGGGATTAAATAATTCAAACATTATTCCATAAAAGCCCAGCATCATAAGCATATAAGAAATATTGGGGTCGCTTAGCCTGTCAAGTATTTTTTGAAAAAAGCCCATCTCACTGGAACGAATAGACGCATTTTTTGTCTGAAGCATTTTAGTTCCGCCATTAACTTCAATTGTTTTCCCATCAACCTGAGTCAAAATTTCCCTGTCGTCATTGGCGAGATAATCAATTACATGTTTCTCCAATGCTTCCTGTTCAGTAATTGAAACGCTGTAGCGAACTGCTTCCTCGGCCCACTCAACATTCCGATTACGTTTTTCTGCAATAGTTTTTATAAAAGCAGCGGCATCGTTTGTTCCTTTGGCGTTCATAATAGAATCGGGCGAACCCTGCAATGAAACCGGGTGTGCTGCTCCAATATTTGTTCCCGGCGCCATTACAGCAATGTTTGCTGCAAGGGTTATAAAAACTCCAGCAGAACCTGCATGCGCACCGGCCGGAGAGATATAAACAATTATAGGAACAGTTGACTTAAGCATATCACTTACAATTTCCCGGGTAGAAGTTAACAAGCCGCCGGGTGTATTAAGATGCATGAGAAGACATTCGTCTTTCTCTGTTTCAGCTTTTTCAATTGATTTATGAATGTACTCAGCAGACGCAGGATTAATGCCCCCATTAATTTTTATGGAGAGAACTGTTTGAGCAAAAAGGATTGCAGGAAATAAAAACAGTGCGGTGATACTTATATAAAATCGCTTCATAAAATAATTTCAGGATGAAGCTTCTATTGCAAAACCATAGCTGTAATTTACTCAAAGTTGAAGGCACTACAAAATTAAAGATGAAATGAAATGATAGTGAAAGGTTACAGACCATTACGATTGTATTAAACGAAGTTCTTGCAATGTGCAACAGAATTTATAAATTGCTTAAAAGAACATGCTTCTATAAAATTATAAAGTACTGGCAAGGGATAATTCAAATTTTTATAAAATTTACCGATGAGAAAATCAATTCAAACAAAATCGCTTCTGTTTCTAATAATATTTTCAATCTGCGAAAAAGGCTTTACGCAATCACCTTTAACACAACAGGAAAAAATTACAGACAGTATTTCCCAAAAGCTCATTCGTTTTTTCAATAATAAAAATGCTGACAGCGTCTATGCGTTACTAAATGAAGACTTCCAAAAAAGACTTCCCTATGCGAAATTGAAAAATATTTCGGAAAGCCA
>JBEPVC010000028.1:0-12183 GCA_041691235.1 Chitinophagaceae bacterium | reverse complement strand
AGCAAATCTTTGATTATAATGCTACCTGTACTCCTCCATTCACATTAAATCCTTTTGTAGTAAACCCTCTCGTTACAAAATATTTTTGATCGGTTATGTTTTGCAAATTTGCAAAAACGGCAAAGGCTTTATTAAATCTATACCTTCCATAAACATCCAAAGTATAATAGCTTTTTAATTCAAACGCACTCGCCATGTATTGCGGCTCGAATGCTTTGCTTACAGTCTTTAAGTGTGCTGACAAAGAAAGATCTTTTGTTGGCTGGTAATTTAAAGAAACATTGAAAACATTTTTCGGCCTTTTGTATAAATTAAAATACGACGTGTCTTTTCCAGCAAAGTCTTTTGTTGAAATTTTTCCATCTACGTAAGTATAATTAAATGACGCGGAAAATTCTTTACAAAAATTAATTGTTGATTCTGTTTCAATGCCGTAATCATGTTGCTTGTCTGCGTTAATATATTTGCTTGAAAACGTTGCAGGGTCTGTGTAAAAGAAAAGCACATCTTTTATGTCCCGTACAAAGCCGGTTACTCTTGCATTAACTTTTTCAGAAAAATATTGAAAACCTGCTTCATAATTTGTGGAAACTTCAGGCTTAAGGCTTTTGTTTCCATATTCAGAATATAGCTGGTAAATTGAAGGAACACGGTAACCCGAAGAAATGTTTGCGAAAATTTTATAATGATTTGCAATTAAATAAAAAGGATTGAAAGAGTAAGTAAAATTGCTTCCATAAATATTATGATGATTCCATCGGCCGCCGATTTCCGTTTGCAATCCATTATTTGCTTTTAAAATTAACGAAGCATAAGTGCTGAACTGGTTTGTTTTAGCAGTGTCAGCTGATATCGGGAGCGCAGGAAATCCATAATCCGGAACATAGATATAATGTTGCTCCGAAGAATTTTTCCTGTAATCTATTCCGGCAAGAAGCCCAATATTTTTATTAAGAGCAAGGCTTGTATAAATTTCTGCAAAATGAGAATTGCCGTTATACTTTCCTTTTTGATATTGTGAAAACCCTCCCACATCTGTTGAATCATCAACAAAGCTCCTGTTAAAGCGATTGTAATTATACTGTAATCTTATAAAGCCACTATGGATTTTATAGTCTGCTGAAATGCCTGCAATCGTATTACCGTTGTGATAAGTATAATCCTTATCGTCTGCAAATGCCCCTGCATCTACATCCGCGTGGTTATTGTTGTATTTGCCATAAATACGAACTGTTGTTTTCTTGAAAGGCTTAAAGCCATAATTCAATTGAAATACATCCTGGTCAAAACCATCTTTATCAAAATTACTTTTGCCCGTAGAATCGTAGGCTGATGAAAAGCCATTGCTTTGAATTTTATTATAGGAGATAAAATACGTCTGCCCTTTACCGTTAGTTCCGCTTAACGAAATGGAACCATTATAGGTGCCGTAACTTCCTGCCGAAGCATCCAGGTTAAAGTTTAGGGGTTTTCCTCCTGATTTTTTGCTGATAATATTTATAACTCCTGCTACTGCATCTGAGCCGTATATCGTGGATTGGGATCCTTTTAAAATTTCTATTTTTTCAATATTATTCAGCGCGAAGTTATTCAAATCAAATTCGCTGCTGATTCCTGACGGGTCGTATAAGGGAACACCATCAAACAAAATCAAAGTGTTGGCCGAAGATGCGCCTCGTGTATAAATAGTTTGATTAGTCCCTAAATTATTATCGGATCCATTAATAATAATTCCAGCCTGCTGATTCAATACTTCTCCAAGACTTTTTCCGAAGTTCTTTTGCAATTGCTCCTGTGTGATAACATCTACCACCTTGCCCGTTTCACTTTGCTTTACCGGAAACTTAGTAGCGGTAACAATTACTTCATTTAATGTTTTGTTTGTGGAATCTTCCTGCGCCTGCGCATAGCTGCTGATAAATACAGCAGCCGCAATAAAAATTTTCTTTTTCATTTTTTTGAAAAATTTTTTTGTGACTGCTTTCGAAATAAAAAAAGAAAGAAATATAAATGCTTTTCAGCTTTTACACTCCATGCCTTTCACCCGAAAGCTTTGAATGATTGTTAATGTAACCGGCAGGTCTTCTGGCTTGGCACATTCTTAAAAGCCTTCCCGTTATTGAAAACAGTGGCGAAGAATTTAAGAATTTCCCAAAGTCCCTTTTCCATTGGAATCCTTTGGATAGGGGTTGGGGTGTGCTTTACAGCTACGGGGATAGCGCCGGAGTTACACCGGCTTCCCTTTTAATATCGATTTTGAAATCGGTAACCAATTACGGGGGCAAATGTAAGAGCAAAAATTTTGAAATTCAAAATGTAGTTTTAATCAACCCTTTTTATATTGAAGAATAATTCCTGCATAATAATTTCTGCCAGGTGCTGCATTGTAGTAACGGCCTGCTGCTGCATTGATGTCATTTCCGAGGCTGTATTTTGTATCAAAAAGATTATCGGCTCCTGCAAAAATATCTGCCTGGATTTTGCCATGAAAATCTTTTTTATATCCAAGTTTTGCACTCAACAGGTTATAAGAAGATGCATAAGCTGAATTGGCATCGTTCAGTGCAATACGGTCTGTATAATTATAAGTGATATTTATATAGCAACCGGTTTTAGATGCTAGGTCAAGCCCCGCGGTAACTACCTGCGGTGCAGCACCGGGTAATTTATTTTTTGAATAATCAGTGCTAACCTGTTTAAAACTTCCATAATGGAAATCATGCAATGCATAGCTGATCCATATTTTAGCAGAATTAATAAATTGGTTCTGTTTATCAGCAAACTGGTAAGAAGCAAAAGTTTCTATACCTTTTTGTTTCGTGGAACCTGCATTTACATAATAAAAAATTCCATTAGTATCTATACGCTGAACAATTGTATTTTTTAAATCGAAGAAAAATGCACTGATATCAAAGTATAATTTGTTATGTAGCACTGTTCCTTTTATGCCCGCTTCATAATCCATACCATCTTCCGGCTGCAGGTTGTTTCCGAATACTCCGTCGGACCTTAGCACTTCTGAAACAATGGGCGGAGAAAATCCCCTGGCAATACTTCCATACAACGATACATCTTTGGAAATCTTTTTCAGGATTGCAATATGTGGAGGCAGTTTATTTTCAAATATTCTTTTTTGCGTAGTAGATGGCCGCGAAGAAAGATGAATAAGTTGAATAGATGATTTGTTGAAACTTGCTCCGCCTGTAAAGATCCATCCACCAGGTAATTTTAAATCCAGTTGTGCAAAGATCATGTATTGCCAGTTGTTAATATTATCATCGGATTGTAATGAATCAGCAACGCCTGATTTATTGCCATAATCCCGCGTATTAAAAAATCCTTTCTGTGCTTCTGTTCCAAAATTCAACTTCAGATCAGTCTTTCCAATTTTCTTTTTATATTCAAATACACTTCTCCCTCCAAAATGCGGTTCTTTCCGGAATTCATAAACCCGTATGCCGGGATTAGTGAAATCAGTGTATGATCCATATAATGCGGAGGTGTTTTGCCAGCTTTCATTAAACTTGTATTCATTACTGAAACCTGCAATAAAAATTTTTTGATAAACACCTGCTTTGTTTTGCACGGCACCAGGTTGAGAACCCGCGCCAGGCCTTGCTTGTTTTGGATTCGCATTATACTGTGCCAGTGTTAAGCCACCAGGTGTTTGGTAATAAAGATCACTATAGGACATATAGGCATGTAAACTTTGTTTGTTGTTTACTTTCAACAAACTTTCCCAGGTAGCAATATCCCTGCGCGTTTTTGACTGGGCACGGTAACCATCACTTGTTTGGTGTGAGTAACTGAAATTATTTTCATGATTTGCATCTCCTGTTTTTACATTAGCATTAATATTATTAGCATTAAAACTACTACCCGTATAGGAAAGAGATATTCCATCATACCAGTTCACAGGTAAAGTATGAATAAGCATAGCACCTCCAATGCCCGCTCCATATAAGCTGCTTGCTGGTCCTTTAATTATTTCAATCGAATTAAAATTATAAAAGCTCAATTGATTCAGATAAGTGTTACCACTTGGATCAGTAAGAGGTATTTCATTCAGATAAATTTTTACATCGCGGACACCGAAAGGAGAACGTAAGGAACTGCCACGGATATTAAGCCGATAGCTACCGGGAGAACGTTCTTCCATACTAACACCAGGAGTAATATTTAAAGCAGGCAGTATGCTCGTATTATTAAAGCGGTTTAATTGCTCCTGTCCGGTAAGACTAACGGGTGCGGCTACATCAATCAGCTTCCTGTTATTTTCATAAGCTTTGATGATTACATTTTCAAGTAATTGAGATGAATCAACACCAGTAATTATTTGTGCAGTTGCGGCATTACATATCAATAATGATATTACTAGTATTTTCTTCATGGGGAATATGAGATATAAACGCAAATGTAACCACAATATTTTCTATCTTCCCAACATGAAACCCACCAAGCAACTGACGCTATTTGACTTCACTATCATTATGGTAAGTCTTGTAATAGGTATGGGAATTTTTCGTACGCCGGCCAATGTAGCTAAGGCTGTAAGCAGCCCAACAATTTTTTTTGCTGCGTGGATCGCGGGAGGACTAATCGCATTATGCGGCGCACTTACTTATGCTGAAATAGGAAGCAGGTTGCCAGTAACCGGCGGATATTACAAAGTGTTTGCTTATGCGTACCATCCATCAATTGCATTTGCAGTTAACTGCATTATACTCGTTTCAAATGCTGCATCACTTGCTGCAGTAGCACTGGTAGGTGGCGAATACATAACTGCTATTTTTATTCCGGAATCGCAAAATCAAAATTGGCTTTTGGATCCTGCTAATGCAAGTCATATACAAACGGTACATGTTGTTATCGCCATAACCGCAATCGTAATTTTTTACGGTGTCAATTTATTAGGCTTAAAAATGAGCGCAAGAACACAAAACGTATTAACTGTTATTAAAATTATTATGGTGATTTTGTTGATAAGCCCTTTGTTTTTTGCAACAAAAAATGTTTCTCACGTCATTGCTTCCGCTTCTGCTACAGGCTCAGCATTTAAAGAATATTTAAAAGCTTTTGGTGTTGGCCTTGTTGCTGTAAGCTTTACCTATGGCGGCTATCAACAGACAATGAATTTTGGAGAAGAGATTAAAAATCCAAAGAAAACATTTCCGCGTGGTATATTCCTTGGCATCATTATTATTATCGTACTATATCTTCTAATCAATTATGCATATGTAAAAGTAATCGGGTTTGAAGAATTGAAATCAGCAAAAAATATTGCAGCAATAATGGCGTCAAAAGTTTTTGGCGTTAATGCAGAGCGTATTCTATCTGTACTGCTTTTTCTAAGTGTGCTGGCATATGTAAATGTTTTGCTAATGAGCAACCCGAGAGTAATGGCTGCAATGAGTGATGATAAAATTTTACCGCCTGCTTTCAAAAAAAGAAATATAAAAACAGAAGTGCTTACAACTTCACTAAGTGTTTTTTCAGCAATCTGTGTTTTGATAATTTTTTGGGCAAAAGAATTTGATACTATTTTAAGCTTCACCATTTTTCTTGATTGTTTCGGAATGGTTTTTTCTGCCGGAAGTATTTTTATCATCAGGAAAAAAACTTCTTATTTAAACAATACGGGCATTTATATAATGAAGCTGTATCCTTTGCTGCCGCTGATTTTTATTGCAGCTTATTCTTTTGTTGGAATTAGCATAGCTGCAGATTATAAAAATAATCATTATGCTGCCCTAACAGGGTTAGCTGTATTAGCAGCGTTTATGATCATTTATTTTATCGCAAATAAAGTTTCAGAAAAAGAAAAACCAATTTAATTTTTAAAAGTTTTGAAGATATATGGATCCTAAAGTTATTTCGTACATCATAAACGAATTGGGTGAAGAAAGAGAAAAATATTTTAATGCGGTAGCTCCGCCGATTATGCAAACGAGCAACTTTGCCTTTAAAAAAGTTGACGATATGCGCAAGGCTTTTGAAAATGAATATTCTACATTTTTATACAGCCGTGGCTTAAATCCTACAGTAAAAATTTTATCGCAAAAGCTAGCTGCTCTTGATTCTGCCGAAGATTGTTTGGTGTTCAACAGCGGCGCGGCAGCTATTTTTGCAGCTGTATTGGCTAATGTAAAAAGCGGGGATCATATAATTTCTGTTAATAAGCCTTATACATGGGCGCAAAAAATGTTCAACGATATTTTGCCGCGGTTCAATGTTACAACTACATATATTGATGGAACAAAAGTTGGGAATTTTAAAAATGCGGTTAAACCCAATACTTCAATTATATATTTGGAAACACCTTGCAGCTGGGATTTTGCAATCCAGGATTTGCAGCTTGTTGCAAAGCTTGCTACAGCAAAAGGAATAATAACCATTTGCGATAACAGTTATTGTACACCGTTATACCAGCGGCCAATTGAATATGGAATTGATTTGGTTTTACAAAGCGCTACAAAATATATAGGGGGCCATAGCGATGTAGTAGCAGGAGTGCTAAGCGGTGGAAAGAAAATGATGGAAAAAATTTTCAACAGCGAATACATGAATATTGGAAGTGGCATATCACCTTTCAACGCATGGTTGCTTATTCGCGGGTTGCGTACTTTGCCTGCACGCCTTGAAAGAATTTCACAAACAACTAATAAAGTAATTGCTTATTTAAAAAATCATGCAAAAGTTGAAACTGTAATTTTTCCTTTTGATAAAGACTTTCCGCAATATAAATTGGCAACAAAGCAAATGAAGGGAGCCTGCGGATTATTTTCATTTGTTATAAAAGCAAAAACTGTAAAAGAAATAGAAAGCTTTTGCGAAAGTCTTAAACATATTCTAATGGCAGTGAGCTGGGGCGGTCACGAATCTCTTATAATTCCGGGTTGTGCCGGTTTAAAGAAAAATGAATTTGATGCAAACAACATAGATCATCGTACACTTAGAATGTATGTTGGTTTGGAAGACCCTGATTATATTACCGCGGATTTGGAACAGGCGTTTAATAAAATGAAGCGCTGAGCCAATATACAAAGCAGAATTTTATTTTCCGGTTGCCATTTATCCTCTCAAAAAAATTACAAATCTTACAAATCATTATTTTTGCCAAATGCGTATTAAACTAAAATTGTTTATTATTTCCTGTTTTGTTACGTTAGCTGCAAATGCGCAGGAAAAATGGAGCTTGCAGAAGTGCGTGCAATATGCAAGGGATAGCAATATTTCTATAAGACAATCCGCAATACAAGCCGATCTTTCAGCAATAACTTATAAGCAAAGCAGGCTGTCGCAAATTCCTTCTGCAAATTTCAGTAACAGTGATGGATATAGGTTTGGAAAATCACAAAACCCTTCAACGGGCATTTTAGAAAATCAAAATTTTTTCCAAGTAGGATTAAACTTTCAAAGTAACGTTGAAATATTTAACTGGTTTTCAAAAAAAAATACCATACTTGCCAATGAATGGTCATTGGAAGCAGCAAAAGCATCTACTGATAAACTTAAAGATGATATTGCTTTAACGGTGGCAAATTCTTATTTGCAGATTTTATTAGCACGCGAGCAGGAAAAAATTGCGGATGTCCAGGTAAAGCAATCCGTTTCTCAATTAGACATTGTAAACAAGCAAGTAAAGGCAGGAGCATTACCTGAAATAAATGCGTTAGAGCTTGAGGCGCAGCTTGCCAACGACAGCGCTAATTTAATTTCTGCTACAGGAAATGTAACACAAGCTGTTTATGTTTTAAAAGCATACATGAACATTGATGCCGGCCAGCCTTTTGAGATCGAAGAACCGCCTGTAGAAAAAATTCCTTTGGAACCTATTGGCGATTTGCAGCCGGAAAGCGTTTATGCTTTAGCGTTAGCTAATCTTCCGCAGCAACGAATGAATGACTTTAATTTGAAAGCCGCTCAAAAAAATTCATTGGCAGCGAAAGGAGCTTTATATCCATCTGTTTCCGCATTTGGAAGCCTGGGTACAAATTATGGGTACTACAGGGTTCCTAATTACACACAGGTTCTATCAGGCTATGCTCCAAGCGGCCTGGTTGTTAGCGATGGCTCAGGGGGATTTATTGATGTGCAGAAGCCTTTGTTTACCCAAGGAGGAAAGAACGGTTATGTCACTTCAGATCCTTTAGGAACCCAGTTCAGTAATAACTTTGGGCAATCAATTGGCGTTAGTGTTTCTGTTCCGATTTTTAACGGGTGGCAGTCAAAGGCAAATTATGAAAAATCAAAATTAAATATCAGGAATTTTGAGTACCAGATAGATTTGGATAATAAAACGCTCAAGCAAAACATCTACCAGGCATATAACGCTGCGATTGTGGCTATGGAAAAATTCACGTCATCTCAAAAAGCGATTGAGAGCGCACAGAAGAGTTACGACTATTCAACTATACGATATAATATTGGCATGTTGGGAACACTTGAATTGGTTACCAATCAAAATAATCTTTTCAAGGCAAAGCTTCAATATGTATTAAACCAGTTTGATTATGTTTTTAAAATGAAGGTGTTGGAATTTTATAAAGGCCAGGGCCTGAAATTATAAATAATCCGGTGTAGAATTTAAAAGTTATAAAACTAAAAAGAGAACAAACAAATGAGTAAAACTTTAAAATGGATAATCATTTCTTTAATAGTGCTGATTGTTCTGTTGGTAGTTTTAAAAAAAGCTGGATTGCTTGGTAAAGATGAAGGCACAAAAGTTACTGCTGAAAAAGTAACGAAAAGAACAATAGTAGAAACTGTAAATGCCAGCGGAAAAGTATATCCCGAAATTGAAGTAAAAATGAGTCCTGATATTGCAGGAGAAATTGTTGAGCTTAACGTGGAAGAAGGTGATAGTGTTAAGAAAGGCCAGGTGCTTGCACGCATCTATGGGGATATTTATGCAACGCAACGTGACCAGGCAGCTGCGATTGTAAATCAGCAGGAAGCCCAGTTGGCGAACTCTTCAGCTTCTTTGGGAGCAATGGAAGCCCAGCTTGACCAGGCTAAAAAAACTTATGACATGCAAAAGCAATTGTATGATCAAAAAGTAATTTCTCAGAATGAATTTAATACTGCTGATGCAGCGTATAAAACTGCGCAGGCAAATTTAAATGCAGGCAAGCAAGGTATTCGCGGCGGCGAAGCAAGCGTGCAGAGTGCGAGAGCTGCTTTGGCAAAAGCTAATAAAGATATAAGCCTTGCAACGTTAGTTGCGCCTATGAATGGAGTAATTTCTTTACTTAATGTAAAAAAGGGAGAGCGTGTTGTAGGAAGTTCTTTGATGTCAGGAACCGAGATGATGCGCATTGCCGATATGAGCAAAATGGAAGTACGCGTTGATGTTGGCGAAAATGATATTCCTAAAGTGCATCTTGGCGATAGTGCAACAATAGAGGTAGATGCTTTTAACAACAGGAAATTTACAGGCACTGTAACGCAAATTGCCAGCAGTAATAACGGCGCTGCAGCTGAAAATTCGTTAACAAGCAGCAGCACTAGTACAGATGTAACTAATTACAAAGTGTACGTTCGTATTTCGCCCGATTCTTATAAAGATTTAATTGATCCTACCAAAAAGAAGAATTTCCCATTCAGACCGGGAATGAGCGCCAGCGCCGATATTCAAACCAAGACTCATACTAACGTTCTATCAATACCCATAAACGCAGTTACCACAAGAGAAAAAAATGATTCTACCGGGAATGATAAAATAAATACTGCAGACAACACGAAAACGGATGATGTAAATAAAACTTCAAACGCGTTTGATTTGGATGAAGTGGTTTTCATAATTGGAACAGACGGAAAAGTGAAAAAGCAAAAAGTAAAAACAGACATACAGGATATAAATGATATTGAAATAACTGATGGGCTTAAAGAAGGAGATGAAGTAGTGACAGGCCCTTACGATGTAGTTTCAAAAACATTAAAGGAAGGAGATAAAGTGAAAGTTGTTCCTAAAAGCGAATTGTTTGATAAGAAAAAATAAGCGAAAAGATATTCTTGAAAGTACATAAGCGTGATTTAAAAAATCACGTTTTTTTTATTTAAAGATTTCTTCGGCTTTCAAAATACTTTCCGGCCTTCCTACATCAATAAATTTTGAATTGCTGTGATCAAACGCCGTTATGGTATGTGTTTTGGCAAGATCGAGATATACATCTACCATTGAAAATTTTCCCGTCATTTTTATTAAAGAAAAAATTTTTGGAGAAATAATATGAATGCCGCTAAATGCTTTTTGTGAAAAATCTTTCGCATCCGCACTCATTTTTTGTTCACCACTTGCTTCATTTTTCCAGCCGCACAAATGGTTAAGATCATCAAATAAAAAATAGCGCGAAGTTTTTCGGATTGTAACCGCGAGTGTTGCAAGGGGGGTTTCTTTTTCATGCTGAATGATCATTTTGCTTAAATTCAAATCGGTAAGCACATCTACATTCATCACAACAAAGCTATCTTCTTCCGTTTCAAAAAACCATCCGGCTTTTTTTAATCCGCCGCCGGTTTCCAATACTTCATTAGTCTCATCAGAAAATGAAATATTAGCTCCGAAGCCATTGTTTTTTTTTATTAAATCTTTTATTTGCTCCGGAAAATGATGAACGTTTACAATAATATCTTTTATTCCAAAGCCTGCAAGGTATTCGATGTTTCTTTGCAAAATGGTTTTGCCATTTACAATTGCCAGTGCTTTAGGATGCTCATTGGTAAAAGGTTTCAGGCGGGTGCCAATGCCTGCTGCCAAAATCATTGCTTTCATTTCTGCTCTACTTTTTCAAAGCCTTTCAGCTCATGAATATTTTGTTCAAAATGATTGAGTTCTATTTTTACTTTAAATTTATTTCGCAGGTGGCGGGTTAATGTATCGGCGGCGTAAACGCTTCTATGTTGCCCGCCTGTACATCCAAAGCTTATCATTAAACTTGAAAAATTTCTTTTGATATAATTCTCAACAGAGATGTCAACGATGTTGTAAACACTATTTAAAAAATCAGGCATTTTAGTTTGCTGCTCCAAAAAATCCATCACTGATTTTTCTCTTCCATTTATTAATTTATATTCTTCAAACCGCCCCGGGTTCAGCAATCCCCTGCAATCAAAAACAAACCCACCGCCATTTGTACTTTCATCTTTTGGATAGCCTGATCGTAAATATGAGAAGCTGTTAATGGTAACTACCAGTGGCGTAGACGCAGTTGCCTGCAGTGGGCGAAAACGGTTTACAATGTCATCCTGTATTATAAATTGAAGAATACGCTCGTATTCAGGGAGTGCTATTCCCGTTTTCTTATTGCTTAAAAACCACTTAATATTGGTAAGTGCCAAAGGAATGCTGGTTAGAAATTGAGCTTTTCTTTCAAACATTCCGCGAAAGCCATAAGCTCCTAAGACCTGCATCATTCTTATTAAAACATATCCATTGTACTGGCTTACAAAGCGATCTCGTTCTATTGGTTTTTTTAATATCTCTCCTGCGCAATCCATAAAATATTCCAATAAAGAATCTTTCCAGTCTTGCGTAAGATTCGCCCGCGCCTGCCATAATAACGAAGCAACATCATAATGTACAGCGCCTTTCATTCCGCCCTGGTAATCGATAAAATGTACTTCGCTATTTTGTATGTAAATATTCCGGCTTTGAAAATCGCGGAACATAAAATATTTGTGTTCTACTCTTGTAAGATAATTGCTTAGCGCTTCAAAGTCTTCAATCAATTTTTCTTTATCGTAACCAATTTTAAGTGTATCGAGAAAGTAATATTTAAAATATAAGAGATCACTGAGGATAGCCTGTTTCCCAAATTCTTTTGAAGTAAGGCAAAAGAAATCATCAAAATCTTTACCTTTTATTTGCAACAGAGCAAGGCTCTTCAAGCTTTTTTTAAAAAGATCATATACATAATCATTTTGTCCGTGCTTTTCAAGCTCATCAAGAAGTGACGTGCCACCAAAGTCTTGCTGGATGTACATTTTGCCATCCACACTTTTGCTGTATATATGCGGAACAGGCGCATTTATCTTTTCAAAATGATTAGTAAAATTCAGGAAGGTTTCGTTCTCACGTATGTTTTCATTATACGTAGCTATGTAAGAATTATTTTCTGTAGCAATGCGAAAGTAAATTCTGTCGCCACCGGATTTTGGAAGTTTTTCAAAAAGCAAAATTTT
>JBEPVC010000027.1:0-12327 GCA_041691235.1 Chitinophagaceae bacterium | reverse complement strand
CAAATAAAAGCTACACTGATGAAATGAAAAAAGAAGGTATTGATGTTGCAGAAGATCGCGATGCAATGGTTTTCTTTCTCATAAATGTTAAACAGGTCTATGTACAAATGTTGAAGAAAAACGGCTATGCAAATCTTGATAAAGATAAAATAATTCCGCTTGCAGCCTTAGATGTAAATGAAGAATATATAACCTCTATAAAGCAGGCCGGTTTCCCAAATATTGATTTAGATAACCTTGTTCCGTTCAGGGCGCTTGGCATAAGCAAAGATTACATAAACGAAATACGTGATGCGGGTTATAAAGATGTTACTCCTGATAAGATTATATCGTTTAAGGCCCAGGGCATTGATGGAAAATACATTGCTGATTTTAAAAATTCAACCAATAACGATAGAAAAGAAAATTATAAAAGAGACCAGGATGATGATAAAGATAAAACGCCAAATAAAGAACAAGAGCTCAATGAAAGTAAGGATAAAGAAAAACATGCAGACACCGACGAAGATGATCTTATTGCCTTTAAATCATTAAAGATTGATAATGCCTTTATCAATTCGTTTAAAGAGGTGGGATACAATAATCTTTCCAACAATGATCTCATTTCTATGAAAGCGATCGGCGTAACTCCTGAATTTGTAAAGAGCTTTCGCAATGCAGGCTATACGACTATAAAGCCTGATGATTTGATTGCTTTAAAAGCGCAAAACGTAACACCATCTTTAATAAAACAGTATAAAGATCTTGGATTTGATAATCTAAATCTTGACGACGTTATTGGCGCAAAAGCTACCGGTACTTCACCTTCATTTATTAAATCAATGAGAGATAAAGGACATAACATGAAAACGCTTGACAAGTATATAGCGCTAAAATCTGTTTTGAGCGAGTAATTAAATTCTTTTTGATTATCTAAAGTGGTTCGTAACCGCGAACCACTTTTTGTTTCTGTACTATCATTATTTTTTTTACCTTATTTGTTTCAGCTCGCCTTTAAAGTATCAGCAATTAGTTGCTTTTATACTTATCAAAATTAATAATGAACACACTCAATAAGATAATAACCAAGGCGACTATTTGAAGGCTATCGATCATTTCGCCGCCAAAAAATACACCCAGTAACACAGCAACCACTGGATTTACGTAAGCATTGGTGCTAACTTGTGTAGCCGGTCTCACCTGCAACAGCCAAATGTATGCACTGTAACCTGCCAGTGATCCCATTGTTATAAGGTATATAACGGATAGCCATGCACGAAGATGAATTTCACTTGCGTGAAAATGGTTTATTTCTCCGGTAGCGAAGGCAACAATTAAAAATGATCCTGCCGCAAAAATCATTTGCCATGATGCACCCACCATTGTATTTCCTTCCGCATGATATTTTGAATATAACGAACCTACTGACCAGCTGATATTTCCTACCACGATAACCAGCAGGCAAATTATTTGCAGTGTACTTGTTGCGGATGAATTATTGTATATCTTTTCACTAAATAAAAGGACTACTCCCGCGAAGCCGGTAAAAATTCCAATAAGAATAGGCTTGTTCGTTAGGTTAGCCTTTCGGTTCCTGTTATCAAACAACACAAACCAAAGCGGTGCAGCAGAAACCAATACTGCTACAAAAGAACTGGGAAGCGTAACCTCTGCCCATATAATAGAACCATTACCAATAAACAGTAAAAGATTTCCGACAATAAATGAGGTTCGCATTTGAGGCCGGAGCACCAAGGGATATTTCTTTATTGCACACCATGCAAGCAATAAAAACCCCGATGCAGAAAAACGAATGGCACCCAATAGAAACGGGTGAAAATCTCTCTCCGCCGCCTGGATAAAAAAATATGTAGAGCCCCAAACAATATAAACTATAGCGAATGCAATTATTACAGTTACTAAAGGTGCAGCTTTGGTTGGAGTATTTTGCATAAGTGTGCAAAGATGTACCCGCTATTCTTATCTGCAAAAATGTTTTTCAAGATAGCATACACAAAGTTGATAGCAAATGATAGCTTTTTACAATGACATACAGCCTAAGAAACCAGTATTTATTAACGGTGTTGTTAAATGCAATTGTCGGTAATATAGCAGGTAGCTCAGTTATATCAATTATTCTTCCTTATAGTCTCAGGAAGAATCAAAAGGGAGGTATCTCAGATATAAACAGTTAGCAGGTAGTCCTTGCCCGTTTCTATCGTGAACGCATACACGCTAATTTATGAGCGGACTTACCGCACCGTCTAAAGTTTCTTCTATTTAGTCTTGAGGGTTTATTTTTCATGCCTTAACCTACTGCTTGCTGTTAATGAGAAATATTTTTGCTGCCAGAACTCGAGTAGCTGGCTCGTTTCCCTGTGCTTTTCTTCACTTGCAGAAATAATCGCCAGCAATAACTGTACAGCTTCATCTTTAGAAAACTCTCTTTTAATTTTTAGCAATTCGAAATTATCTTCCATCTGGTGCGTTATTTAAAATTGACAAATTATGGGCAATGTCTTTTGCACAATGCCGGATATTAAAACGTTATGGATCTTTATTTAGTGTTTAAGTAATAAACACAGCACATATCGGAGCTGTAAAAAGCAGGTATAGAGTACATCACAACGCATCACATACATGCAGTAATACTTTTGAGATTTCGTGCCCCAGCCTTATGTTAAGGTTAAGTTAGAAATAAAACGGTGTTAAACATCTGTGTGTTAACAGCATCTAAAACTTATTGCCATTACAAGAATAATTATGAATGTGGATTTTATTAGCACCATTAACATTAAAATAATGAACAATGAAAAAAATTCTTCTTACTACAGCAATTCTTTTTACCGCATTTTTTTTTAAAGCAGATGCTCAGGTTAGTGTTAATATAAATATAGGCCGACAGCCTGCGTGGGGACCAGTGGGCTATGACTATGTTGATTATTATTACCTTCCCGACTACGATGTTTATTACGATGTACCACGCGGCCTTTTCGTGTACTATGATTATGGCCGTTGGACTTTTGCAGCATCATTGCCCGCCAGGTATGGCAGCTATAATCTTTACAACTCTTATAAAGTAGTAGTTAATGAACACAATCCATGGCTTCGCAATAATTATTATCACTCGCACTATGAAGGATACAGGGGTCGTCACCAGGATATAATAAGAGATAGCCGTGGTAACCGGTATTATGCCGAAAGAGAAAGATATAACCACGAGAGGAGCTATGAGAGAGGTGATGAAGATAATCATGCACGCAGGAATGGTAATGACAATGGTTGGGGAAATGATGGAAGAAGCAACGGCCGGGGAAATTGGGGTCGTCAAGATCATGAAGACCACGGCAAGCATGAACGGGGCCGTCATGGCAGAGACTAATTAATCATTTATTTTTTGTGACTGTGCTGGTTTAATCCTACACCGTTTTAATTTGTGGCTGTATGCTGACGGTTAATATTTAAAGCGTGGTTCATTTGTTAACAGTCTTTTAAAACTCCATACAATCCCGAATGTTAAGATGAAAAAATCAACCGGCGAAGGCACGATAGTTGATATTTTAAAAGAAAGTGAAAAATAATAATGCCGTTTAATCTTCCCGGCATTATAAGTTTCTAAATATAAATCAACCATATGAAAAAAATATTAAAGCTCTTAGTTGCATTCTTAATTACCGGGGTTATGGTAGTTAGTGCAAATGCACAAGTTAGCATTTCAGTAAGAATAGGGCCCCCACTCCTACCGGTTTATCAACAACCATTTTGTCCAGGCGATGGCTATCTATGGATTCCCGGTTATTGGGCCTATGGCGATGATGGCTACTATTGGGTTCCGGGCACATGGGTATGGCCTCCGGAGGTTGGGTTTTTATGGACTCCCGGTTACTGGGATTTTATCGGCAGCTCCTACAGGTGGCACCGTGGTTATTGGGGAAGAAGTGTAGGCTACTATGGCGGCATTGACTACGGATGTGGATATGGTGGCCATGGCTATTACGGTGGCGAATGGCGGGGAAGAACTTTCAGGTACAATACTGCAGTTACCCGCGTAAATACTACTGTTGTCCACAACACTTATATCAATAAAACGATAGTAAATAATGTAGTGGTCAACAATAATAGGGCAAGCTTTCACGGACAGGGGGGAGTATTGGTAAAACCAACCCGGCAGGAATTAACAGCATCGCGGGAAACTCACATACAACCAACCACCGCACAGGTATCTCATCAAAATGCAGCTAAGGCAGACAGGAACCAGTTTGCATCAGTAAATAATGGCCGGCCTGCAAGACTCTCCGAGGTAAATGCAAACGATAATCATGCATCAGCTCAAAAGAACCGAACAATACAAAATGATAATGAAACCCGTAACGTTGCAAATAGAAATGCAATCAACCAACAAAAAACAAACGCTTTAAAACAGCAACAAGTAAATGCTGAAAATGCCCGTCAGCAAGTGGAAGAGCAAAAAACTCGCGCCCAACAACAAGTAAACGCAAACAACCAGGAACGTGAAGCGACAAAGAACCAGCAGCATGAACAACAAATAAATGCTACCAACCAGAGAAGACAAGCAGTAAAGACTCAGCCGGATCATCTTCAACAGGTGAATGCAAATAACCAAAGAAACCCGGCAATACAGCAGCAACGTGTACAGCAGGCCAATGCCAACAATCAAAGGAGACAGGCTATGCAGCAACAACAACAGCACATACAGCAACAACGAACTCAGCAGATGAATGCAAATAACCAACAAAAGCAGGCTATGCAGAACCAGCATGTACGGCAAATGAATGTGCCACGCCAGCAACCGCAACAGCGGGTGGAAGCAAACCGCGGCAATGGCAAGGATAAGCGTTAAAAAATAATTAGCTGGAATAAAAAGGCTTTATAAAGGTTTTATAAAGCCTTTTTGTTTAAAAGAAAAGTGTCGGATAGCTTTTCAAGTCTTTAAAATCAGAAAAATTTTCGTCAGTCAGCTCACCGGCTTTCCTATTTCCCAATGGAGCCCGAAAGGATCAATCAATCTGCCCAGCCTCCAGCCATGTTCTTCACTAACAGGAAATACTTCTGTTGCACCTGCTTGTAATGCACGTGAAAAAAACGCATCGGGATCTTTTACCGTCAGTATGATTCGAACAGTACCCCCACCAATAACTTCAGAGCCCTGCTCTTTAGAAGGTGTATCACTTAACCAGAATTCTGCACCGTCAACAGAAAGCTTCACTACTGCATTTCCATCCGGATCTTCAATGTGATAATTTTCAACAGCTCCGAATGCAGCCGTATAGAAAGCAACAGCCTTTTTACTATTGCGTACAGATAGCCACGGTGAAAGAGATGTAGATGTTGATTCCATATTGCTAAAAATTTTACAAATACAAATAAAAGTAAAAGAATTAAAGTTTTTAAAATATCCTGTTCTTTAAAAATAAACCATTCCTAAAACAAATATTCAATCACGCAATAAAACTAACGGTGTTGCCTACATGATTTTAAAGATTACCTGTTTCTTATACAACTTTCTTTTCTCTGAAGGTATAATATGCCCGGCGAAGCGTGATAATTTGATAAATACGATTATGCTCTCATTTTTTTATGCCAGAAATAATATGACACAATACCGGGTACTATCCATATCAGCATGGTAAGTATCAGCGGATCAAACTTAGGGGCAACTGCAACACCCGAATATACAGCGCCTGCAAGATCGAAAAACAAACCTGCATATGCCCATTCCTTTATCCTGTTTAAACCGGGTATTAAAATAACAATGGAGCCCAGCAATTTGGCAACACTTATAAACTGTATAAAATATATCGGGTAACCAAGGCCGTCATGCAATATTTCAATGGCCTGCTTGGTAAGCTGAACGCCGCCTGAAGCGGAGAATATCATAAGGGCTGCAAAAATAACAGTAGATATCCAGTAGATTACATTAGTGGTTTTGGTTGTCATGTTTTTATTTTTTCGTTTTATAAAAATAATCTCTTCATTCTATTTTAGCTACACATATAGTGTAAGTTTATCCAAGTCTCTCCGTAGTGGTGAATTGAAAAACGCTGTCGCCCGCTTCTTTTCCAAATTTTTTTACGAAGCCCTGCTTTTTACAGAAAGCTTATACCTGCCCTCGCCCATAGCCGTAAAAGAATTTTTAAATGGTTCACCATCTTTGAATGTTTGTTCAGTTTGCTCATGCTGTTTTAAATGAGGATGTGAAGTATACTTATACAAAGCTAATAGTTGTCACCAGTTTTATTACTGTGCAAAAACGACAATTAAGATTCTTATTGCGTCAATTTTTTTTTATTTCTTTTTACCTTCAATTTCTATACTTCAATAATACAGAAGATTTATCAGCACATACCACACACTTATTGTCAAAACAATTAATTTTATAAGCTCATCATATTTTTAAACTGTAATTATGAATGCTGTCGAACTCAAAAATTTACAAGCGCCTTTGAAAGATAAATACCGCGTGGAGCCGGAGTCTGCTGTTATTACGTTAAAAGCACAAGCAAAAGTGGGTGAAGGAATATCCTGCAAGGTAGAAACCGGAAAAGCAATGGTGGCAGCTGGGCTGCACCCTGCTACGGGCGGAACAGGCATGCTTGCATGCTCCGGTGATATGTTGCTCGAAGCCCTGGTGGCCTGCGCAGGTGTTACACTTCAGGCAGTGAGCACCGCAATTGGTGTTGAAATAAATGGGGGCACAGTCATAGCTGAAGGAGATATTGACTTCAAAGGCACGTTAGGTGTTTCAAAAGAAGTGCCCGTAGGATTTAAAAACATTCGCTTACAATTTAACCTTGATACAAATGCCAGCGAAGAGCAAATGGCAAGCCTGAAAAAACTTACCGAAAGATATTGCGTAGTTTATCAAACAATCACCAAAGGTGTTGAGGTAGAAACAAATTATAATTCTTCAATACAAGAGTGATAAAAAATTCTAATCATTGAACTATTAAAAAGCCGCTCCGAGCCGTAGGTTACGTCAATTTTTTTTCTTCTATAAGATTTGTAGCTGTTTTTTTAGCGGAACTGCAGCTTAGTATAAAGCCACCAAAAAAAATCGAAGTCAATAAACGTGTCATGAATAATCACTGTAATATATCGGATTTATTCAAAAAATATATCCAAATCAATGCCTCTAAAAAAGATTATCGGAATTATTTGAGAATATTAAAATTAATAACGAACTTAACTCAATAAATTTTTAGACTAATCTCGCTTTCACACCTTGCGTTTATTCCTCTTATAACCAACTTCTTTCCGGCAATGACTCTCAATGGAGACTTTGCGCTAATACCGATTAAAAATACATGCCGCTACTCTAACAACGTCTGCTGTTTGAGACGTTACTTGTACGTAAATCAATTAGATTAATAACCTATTTAAGTATAAATATTTTTTATAACAATTAAAACCAAACAAAAATGGAAGCAGCAGTAATGACCAACACAGACATGGCTAAGGAGCTTTATAATCTTTTCGGCCAGGGTAACGTTCCGGCTATTTTAGAATTACTCACCGACGACATTAAATGGACTTGCCCGGGACCTACGGACATACTCCCCTATGCACGCGTTTACAACGGTAAACAGGAAGTAGCGGATTTTTTCAGGCTTATTTATGAGAACAAAGATTTCCCCAGTTTTGAAGCCAGGGAATATGTAGCAGAAGGCGATAAGGTAGTTGCGCTGGGACACTGGGATGCAAAATCTAAGAAAACAGGTAACCCTTATTCAGGAGACTGGGCGATGGCATTTTATTTCAGAGATGGAAGAATATGCGAGCACAGAGAATATTATGACTCATATGGAGAGGCAATGGCTTCCAAAGGGTAAAATTGTTTAATGACAAGTTTCGTTTTCTTCCCTGACATGCTTCTGTACCAGGCCCTTGCTTAGCGGAACACACGTACATAAACTTAGCAAAGATATTTTGCAACCCCGCCGTGTATTTTAAGAGAGATATGGCGCAAGCTTCTGCTTGCGCCATACAAGGGAATGTCACTCTCGTGTCTAGTTGTCGCCATAAATTAATTTGCCCCTTAGAGTAAATTGCTTATTTACCACATTACTAATTCTGTCAGAAAGTATATCACCGTTAAGCAAATTATCTTTTGATGATTTTCGTCCACTATAAAAATACACGTTTACATAAACGTCTTTATCGGTAAGCTGGTCATATATTTTTTTGGGAAATTTTATATTCTCAAATTTTGCAAGTTGTCCGTAAGCAATTTCTTTTTCAGATGACGCCACATAAAATTCACCATCTTCGGCAAGCAGCGTTATATCTTTGGGTGTGCCAGTTAAAGAAACGCTTACTATAATAGTTTCTTTGCCATTAATAATTTTAGCTTTTGCTTTCGGGCTTAAACTAACTTCTATTTCAAAAGGGAGTACTGTTATAGTGTCTTTGTCAATTTTAAAATAACTGGCTTTAGCTACTGTATCGTAATCTGAATGTTTGGCAATAACAGAGATTGTGTCTTTGATTAAGTCACTCTTTTTTTTTCCGGCATTATTTGAGCAAGAGAGAAAAAAAGTTGAGAACAAAAAAATAGTTGTCAAAAGTTTTATCATTAACGGAAAGTTGATTTGATATTAAGCAGTAAAAGTTTAACTAACAAAAAATTCGGTTTTTTTCTTTCTGCCGTGTCTCTACTACAAGCCTTTGCTAAGAAGGACAAGGCTGCATAAACTTAGCAAAGATATTTATAAGCCCATCATATTCGAATGTATAGGTTCCTTGTTTTGTCCACTAACTGGTTTTGTCAGCTTCGCCATTGCTCTCACCGGAAATGTCCCAACGCCTTTGAACTTGGGTGGAATTGCACTAAAAGTAAAACCATCTTTCGGTAATAAAAATAAGTTACACAGATGCTCAACTATCAATATTTCTGCACCTAAGAGTGTTGTGTGAACCGGTCTTGTTTTTCCTGATGTGCTGTCAATATTATGAGAGTCAATACCTACTAATTTAACACTGCAATCTCTTAAATACCTGGCTGCCCCTTCCGTTAAATAAGGATGATTTTCATAATATTTTTCTGTATTCCAATTACTGTCCCAACCTGTATTTATTAATACTGCTCTATTTCTTATTTCGAGATTTTTTAAATGTTCTTCTGTTATTTCTAATGTTGCCGAAAAAGGAATACTAATTACAATTGCGTCTAGGTCTGTAAAACATTCTAACCCAACTTCTGAAAGGTCTTTTCCATTCTCAAATCTATGAAACGGACAGTCGATATAAGTTCCTGTATTCGCAACCATTTCAATTTTCCCAATTTGAAATTCAGTTCCTTCTGCATAAAATTGTTTTGAGGCCTCCCTGCTCAAATAGTCGCAAATAATTGGAGCCGGCAAGCCTTTGTAAGTTACCAGCCCGTTTTCTATGGTATGGCTCAAATCAATTAATAAGTCATTTGCTATTTTCCCGTTGATTGGTTTTCTTTTATGAGGCTCTGTCAGTATTTCTTTATTCAGAATTTTAGTTTGTCCTACCATCAGAAGTCTTAAATCTTCTACGATATAGTCTGCAAGTTTTTTGTCAGAAATATTATCCCCTGCAATGTCAAGGCGAAAATCTTCACCTTTGATGCTTCCGCCGTTGGTAAAGTAAATCTCAAAGTCAAATTTTACTCTTTTATCCATTGTTATAATTCTGTATTTTTTTCTTTTTCTATAAATAATCTATTACATATTTAATTTTACCGCTTTCGTCAAATTCGTACAAGGAAACAGTTTTATACTCTTCATTTTTCCCGCTGGAAATAATTTCTCTCCTGGAGGAATATTCTGCTACCAAAATATTTTGTCTTTCAATATAGTTAAGCAGGGAAATTTTCACATTCCTGGTTTCTCCTAAATGAGAGATATAACCATTTCGCAAATCATCTGTGCCATGAAACACAAATTTTTTACCTGAGGGAAGTACATGCTCATAATTGAGGGTGTCCGAATAAAAACTAACCAGTTTTTCTACATCTGCTTTGGTTGCACCCTGCTGCATACATTTTTGCTTTGCCTGTAAATAAGCTTTAATTATATTGAGGTTTGATTTTACACTACATATAGTATCCGAACCAAAAAAGCTATAACTGCCTATCGCAAAAGATAATAAAAGCATTTTCATAAAAATGATTTAGACCCTCAATTTAATGTTGATTATTTAATAAACATCCGGATTTTATGTGAAAGGCTTGACGCACACAGTTGTGTGCTTAAAGAAATTTTATTCTAAATTCATAATTCAATACTTATCACTTATTTTGTATTAGCCAGTTATTTTTGTAAGCCATATTAATTACTTCTGCTTTTGATTGCACATGAAGCTTGTGATAAATATTTTCAATATGCTTTCTTACTGTCATTGTACTAATCAATAAATGAGCGGCAGTTCGTTTTGCATCCCAACCATTCACAGTGTATTGTAACACCTCTTTTTCCCTCGCAGTAAGATGCTCCGGCATCGGATTAGTTGCCGGCCTTGATATATCCGAAGATCTGCCCAGCAATTGTAAAGTTTTTCTTGCAATTGCCGGGCTCATAGGAGCGCCCTGGTGTTCCAATACATCCGTAACCGCATTTTTTAATACCGTATGCTCCTCGTGTTTTAATAAATAACCACAGGCGCCTGCTCTTATCGCTTCGAAAATTTTATCATCATCATCAAAAACGGTAAGGGCTATAAAAAATATGCCTGGATAAATTGATTTTGCCATTGCGATGGTGTCTATACCGTTTATGCCCGGCATTTCTATGTCCATAAAAATAACCTGTGGCAACATGGTGTTTTTTAGGGAGGCTAACATTTCCATGCATTCTTGTCCGTTAGTTGCAGTAAACACAATTTCCCATTCCGGTATTAGCTGAGCCTTATCAAGGAAGCTTTTTTTGCTTACCATGTTGTCTTCGGCTAATCCAATCCTGATATGTCCTTTATGTTCCATAATGCAAATATTTTGTAGAAATACTATTATATCAATGCGGAATTTGTAGTAGAGGTCAGCAAACCTGAGCTGATAATAACACTTGTGCCACCCTGGTCATTATTTATCCATTCTGCCTTCCATCCAAGTTCATCCGCACGCATTTTAAGATTATTGATTCCATTGCCCATAGTGCCTGCAGAAGATATGCCTGTGCCATTGTCGCTAATAATTATTTTTACCTGGCTTGCATTACTTCCTACGTGAATACCTACACAAGTACACTTGCTGTGTCTTAATGCATTGTTCAGTGCCTCCTGCATGATGCGGAAAATATGCAGTGCCTGGAAAGAAGAAAGGAGATTGTCTGTTTCAATTTCTTCGTACACTGATATGGTAATATCCGGGTAAGCACGTTCCAGCTTTTGCATAAAAATCTTAAAACGATCGCTTACATCTGTAAGACGTACTTCCTTTTTATTCAATGCCCATATCGAATCATTAAGCTGGCCGATCATATCCTGCACATTCTGTTTTACCACACCAAGGCGCTGTGTGCTTACTTCGTCTTTCGCATTGATGAAGCTTATTGAAGAAGCTGCAGCCGCTGCATAAGCTCCGATGTTATCATGCAGGTCCGCAGATATCCTCTTTCGTTCAGCTTCTTCGGCTGCTGCAATAGCAGTAATTTCCTGCTGTTTCATTTTTTTCTGCTTTCTGTTATAATAGCGGTATAGTATAAAGATGCTAATCAACAGTATTCCTGTAAGTATGGAGATGAGTAATATTGAATATTTTTTTGAAGAAATATCCAGCTTCTGCTGAATGATGATGTTCTCCTTTTTCTGGTCATTATACCTGGCATTCAGTTCTGCAAGTTCCCGTTCACTGTTCACTTTATATGTTGAATCCTTGAGCGTAATAATAGAATTTAAGGTAGCTCCGTAATCAGGATAATCGCCGGCAGCATAATAGCATTGGCTCAAAGCATCGTAAAGATCCAATACCGGGTAGCTGTTGCTTTTTGATGCCAGGGCAATTCCCTGCAGGCAAGCTTCTACACCTTTCTCAGGATGGCCTTCGTCAATATAATAAAAGCACAAAGGAGTAATGGTATTAAGCATACTGATTGTGTCATTAAGCTGCGCATAAATATTACTTGCCTCTTTAACATAGTTGCCTTCTTCTGCTACATGATCCCTGTTGCCAATGGTGGCAGCTTTTATATTTAATGCCCTGGCAAGTACGAAAAGATTTTCATATTTGCGGCTATCATTAATTGCCCTGTCAATAAAATAAATTGTTTGTGAAGAATCCTCCAATCTTTCAGTATGGTTCACAGATGCATCAAATTTCCAGTTATACATCATACCTAAAAGAAAATACACCCCAAACTCATTTTT
>JBEPVC010000026.1:0-12395 GCA_041691235.1 Chitinophagaceae bacterium | reverse complement strand
GTAAATGGGTTAGGAGAAATAATTATTTGCCCAATGCTTTTTTTAAGTTTTACTGGCAATACTTTTGAATAAGTTGCTTTGCCGTCAATATCTATTTGATTTAACCGGTAATAAACTATTGCACTGGTTGCTGATGATATGTCATCCAAAATCGAATAGGAATGTTTTAAAAAAGTTGTTCCATTACCGGCAACTACTGATGCTTGGGAAAATAAATTGCCATCATAACTTCTTTCAACTTTAAACTTACTACAATTGATTTCCATTGATGTGCTCCAATCAACTTTTACTTTATTCTCGCTTTGTAAAGATGCATTGAATGATAAAAGTGTTACCGGCAAAGGCAACGGACCGGCATCCGGATTTATAATAGCAGTTCCATCATCTACAAAATCTTCATTAGCATCAGATGTAGCTTTTATTCTTGCAATGTTCATTATTGAAGGAACGGGTTTGCCTACACCCGGATCGTTAACTGTTACCTTAAATTGAACTTCATAAGTTTCATTTGAAGCTAATGTTCCGCCGGCAACGCTTGTAGCACCTGTGCCTAATCTGAATATAACAGTTTTGACAGAACCATTCGCAATATATTCAGCTGCATCATCCCCCGCAGCATCTGTTTGCGTTCCAGAAACAAAGCCAGGACAATTCACTATTTTTAAAGAGCCGGGCAAATAAGTAACTGTAGGAGGTAAAGTATCTGCTAATACAATTGAATTTGCATTCCCTACTCCGCTGTTTCCTCCTTTAAGTGTATAAGTAAGCACCTCATTAGCTTCGCCGAGATGATTGTTGTTTGCATCATTCACAATGTTATCAACTGTGATTGTTGGATCCTTCATTTTAATGCTAAACGTAAAAAGTCCTGTAAAGTATTGATCTGATGCTGTTCCGAATTCAAGTGTAACCGTACTGTCATTTGGTGAAATACCATATCCTGTGCCCACATCAAACTGGTCAATATCTATACCCATCTGGTTTGTATAATTGGGATTTTTTGTAGTTACATGAACTCCATTATTTGTAATAGTGCCATTCCATGGATTGTTTTCCTGGTTGGTAGCATTAGAAAATAAATGAGAATTTATTTTTAAATAGTCTTGTGTCAAATTTGCATCGCCTTCCCATGCTAGCACACCCATTTTTGCATCGCCCGATTCAAGATTTCCGGAAGGCACATTTAAACCTGTTAATGTTACTGTATTTGAAAGAGGATTTCCACCATTATATACCTGTTCGAATCCATCATAAATACGCACGCTGTTATAACTAAAATTGTTATTTTCATAAACAACAACAATGCACCATCCGCCATGGTTTCCACCATTTGATATATGTCCGACAGTTAAAGGAGCATTTCCAACTTCATAAGTTCCCGCACCGTTGTTTTTTACAAACTCTGTTATATCAGTATAAGCCTGGTATTCATTAATGCCTGTGCTTATTAATATTTTGTCAATTCCCGATGCTGAAATTATTGAGTATGGGCTTAAAGTTCCCTTGCGTATTTTAATTGTTTTGTTTGAATCTACTGTTAAGTCAAAATCACTGGTCTTAACTCTTCCGCCCCAATACAAGCGAGCGAGTTTTATGGTATTGGTTCCCGCAGGCAGGTTTAAATCTGAAGATGATGAATTTCTTGTAACGCTGCCATAACCTGTGTTTCCGTCAACATCTGCATATTGCATGTTTTCATTATCATTTCCATAACTGCTGTAACCATTTAGCCTGTTGCCATTCATTTTATTATGATTCACAGTGTCATTATCAACAATATTCATTAGCGTATTTCCAAAGATTTCAGTACCACCTTTTATATTATCGGAATAGACAAGACTATAACTTCTCATTTGTGCATGAGAAGTATGTGACGTTAATAACAATGTAACAAAACCTATAGCGATAGAGCTTAGAGTTCTTCTATAAAGCCAGGTCTTGAAAATAAAAATTTTCATAATCGATAATTTTCCCGTGATAAAAAATAGTATGATCAGTCGCTGATCATAATATTCCAGATGACATAGGTGATAGAAGATAATGAGGGAAAATCTTAGGATTGGCTTTTATTAACCGGTAAGTTTTTTAGTCTGTTCGGGGGTAAATTACATTGAAAAATAATAAAAATCCGGCACGATTTACTAATGACGAGATAATTACTTTTTTTATGATCTGCTTTAAATTATTTTTTTCGCTCAGGGCAAACCCAAGAGAGCATAAGCTAAATGACCTGTCTATTGCCCGCGTTAGATGATAACCATCAGTAGTAAATACTAAAACTGATTTGGAGCCAAAGAAAGCAGGGCGAGAATCGCCCTTATCAAAATTTCTATATTTATTCTTCCATGATATTTGAAAATCCCAAAATGAATTTCCTGCTCCTAAGTCGTGATGAACAAGGGCCTGGTTAATTCCATCAGCGCTGCCGGCAAGGAACTGGCAGGCATAAATTACAAGGTCTTTTTTTACCTGAGACTTTTGATAGTAGTTAGTTTGTGCCATACAGTGACATGGAATGGCTATCACTAAAAACAGAATAATTTTTATTTTCATAAAAAATATATTAGGTGCTTTATTAATTGTGGTTTCGACTTTTTACTAATTTATTTTATTAAATTTTTTACACCCTCCGACAATAGCATTAGTATTATCGTGGTGATAAAAAATAAAAATAATTGTAAAGGAAGATTGGGAATGGTGTAGTCAACCATTATAAACGCAACGACTATGTAAGCATTTGAATTTCGAAAAGATATTTAGGAGAAATTATGAGTCTTGTGGTATTAATCGTATGAATTGGAAATGTAAAGTTAGAAATCATTTTGAAAAATCAAAGCATTTCCGGTAATATTTTAGGTATAGTAGTTCTAAGATTTTAGATTAAATATTTGCTGAGACGCTTTTTTTGCAGGAAACCATGAAGCCATAAAGGCAATAATCAGTGCAGTTGCCGCAACCATTAAAAAATCAGTAAGTACCAGCCTTACAGGGAAGTAATCAATTAAAAAAGAATTGCCAACCAGCTTAATTATTTTAAATTTCAATTGTAGAAGACATATTATTAATGCGAGAACAATTCCGGTTCCGGAGCCTGTAATCGCAAGAAGCAATCCTTCACTCAGAAATATTTTTTTGATCAAATTTTTATCGGCCCCGAGAGATTGCAACACACTTATATCCTTTCTTTTTTCCAAGACCAGCATTGTTAAGGCGCCAATCATATTGAATGCAGCAATAATCAGAATAAGCGTTAGCACCGCATAAATAACCCATTTTTCAAGTCGCATTGAATTATACAGGCTTGCATTTTGCTCAAACTTTGAAATTACTTTATAGTTAGCGCCCAATCTTTTCTGTAGGTCGTCAATAAAGTTATCAGACTCATTCGCATTTAATAAAGAAATTTCCAGCGCGCTATATTCATTGGCAGCATAATTCATTTGCTGCTTTACAAAACCAATATTTGTAATTACATATTTGTTGTCAAAATCCTGCTGAATGGCAAAACTGCCTGATGTGTTTGCATTGCCTTCACTCAATGCTGAAAGTGGATTTATCTCTTTTGTTTTTTTGGGAAGAAAAACTGTAATCGGGAAAAGACTTTTGTCGGCTTCTACTTCAATCGCATTTTCAATTCCGGAACCAAGAATGAGTTTTGGATGTTCAATTGTGCCGGGATCAAAGATTCCGTGCAACATTTTTCTTGGAACACCTGAAACTTTCGAATAATTTTCATCAACTCCTTTTAATAAAACGACCGTTTGCTTTTCACCGTTTTGCAGTAACGCCTTTTCTTCCGCTATCAGTGATATGCCTTTTACATTATCCAGATTATTAATTGCGCTTATTTGAGCGGCAGATAAAATAATAGTTTTGCCTTTAACAGGAATTACTTTTATATCAGAATAAAAGTTCGAATAAAGGGATTGAACCAATCCTTCAAAACCGTTAAAGACGCTTAGTACCAAAACCTGGCACATAGTTGAAAATGCAATAACTCCCGTAGTTACCCACGAAATAATATTGATTGCATTTGTGCTTTTTTTTGCTTTAAAATATCGCCATGCAAATCTTAAATACAAACTAAATTTTTTAATTGCTGAATGTTGATTGTATAATCTTTTGATAGATGTATTTACTCAGGTTTTTCTTTCTTTATATTATCCAATAATGTTTCAATTTTAAAAACGTAATCAAGTGTATCATCAATGTAAAAAGTCAGTTGAGGTATGCTTCTCAACTGGTGCCTTACCTTGTTGCCTAACTCACCTCTTATTTCACTGCTTCTTTCTTTTATTTTTTCCAGGGCCATTTCATTGTTTTTTACCTGGAAAAAACTCAAATACACTCTTGCTTCATAAAGATCAGGAGTAATTTTTACTGAAGCAATGGAAACCATTCCGCCTTCAAGCATATTAAGACCCATTTTTAAAAAAATGGTATTTAGTTCTTTTGAAATTACACCTGCAACCTGTTTTTGCCTTTTGCCTTCTGTCATTGTTTAAAATTATTGATCTTTGTAAAATTAGTTACTTTGCTTCTATTAGAATTTTTTAAGCCATTTCAATAATCTTGATGAAGAGTTTACGAACGATTTTCCGGTATGTATCAAAATACCCTAAATTGATTTTTGCTTACTTTAGTTTCAACGTTCTTTCCAATTTATTTTCAGTTATTTCATTAGGCTTGTTAAGCCCGTTCCTGCTGCTTATTTTCAAAAAGAAAGATACACTTGATGAGGTAACCGGAAATACAAGTTTTACCTCAAAGCTAAATCCTGTAAATCTTTTAAAGGTATGGCTAAATGAAATGATAAGAAGCCCTAATGGTGAAATAAAAGCCCTTGCCATTATTTGCATTCTTGTACTGCTTGCTATCATTTTAAAAAACTTGTTTTTATATCTTTCAATCTACTACATTACTCCTATAAGAAATGCTATAATTAATGACATGCGTACAAGCATGTTCAAAAAAATTCTTGCTCTGCCAATAGGCTATTTTAATGATCAAAGGAAAGGTGATATTATGAGTCGGCTTACTAATGATCTGGGGGATGTAGAAAGTTCTATTATAAATGTGTTGGAAACAATTTTCCGGGAACCTGTTACTATACTTTTGTTTTTTATTTATATGGTTATCCTGAGTCCGCAGCTGACTCTTTTTTTAATACTTTTTTTGCCCTTTTCAGGATTTATAATTGGCCGGATTGGCCGGACGCTGAAAAAGCAAAGCACCCGCGTTCAGGAAAAATTAGGTGTGATCCTTTCTACTATTGATGAAACCCTTGGTGGCATAAGAATTATAAAAGGGTTTAATGCTGAAAAGAGGCAGTATAAAAAATTCACAATACAAAATGATGAACTGTTTGTTATAAAAAACAAAGCAAATCGGCGCAAAGATTCTGCATCCCCCGTGAGCGAGGTGCTGGGTATCACTGCAATTGTATGTGTGCTTTGGTTTGGAGGAAGGCTCGTCTTGCGAAATTCTTTTCTTGACCCGGGAGACTTTATTGCATACATCGTAATCTTCTCACAAATAATTCAGCCATTAAAATCTTTATCCGCTGCATCTTATAATATTCGTAAAGGATCTGCAAGTATTGAGCGTATTGAGCACCTGATAAACGAAGATGTTTCTGTGAAAGAAGTTGCCCATCCTGTTATACTCGAAGCATTTAAAAAAAGAATTGAATTCAAAAATGTTTTCTTCTATTATGAAGACAAAATAATACTTGATGATATCAACCTTGTAATTGAGAAAGGAAAGACGGTAGCGCTGGTTGGTTCGTCAGGAGCAGGCAAAAGTACTTTGGTCGATCTTGTTCCGCGTTTTCATGATGTTGTTAAAGGAGAATTATTAATCGATGGGATTAATATAAAAGAATATTCACTGGAATCGTTGCGGAGTCAAATGGGAATTGTAACGCAAGAACCAATTTTATTTAATGATACAATTGCTAACAATATTGCATTGAGTATGGATGATGCAACAGAGGAACAAATTGAGAATGCAGCGAAAATTGCCAATGCTCACAATTTTATTTTGCAGAAAGAAAATGGCTATGGAACCAATATCGGTGAACGCGGAAATAAATTAAGTGGGGGTGAAAAACAAAGAGCAACGATTGCCAGGGCTGTTCTCAAAAATCCTCCCATTTTAATACTGGACGAGGCAACCTCATCTCTTGATACAGAAAGCGAGCGCCTTGTGCAGGATGCAATTAATAATCTTATGAATCAAAGAACAAGTATTGTAATTGCACACAGGTTAAGTACAATACGCCATGCAGATGAAATTATAGTATTGCAGAATGGAAAAATTGTAGAGAGAGGTACACATATGAGCTTAATGGCGCTCGATGGATTTTATAAAAAATTGGTAATGATGCAGGAGCTTAAATAAAAAAGGAAAATTGTTTTCACAATTCTCCTTTTAATATTATTAAATCCTGGATGTTATTTTGCAATTCCCATTTTCGCTTCTATAGATAAAGTTGCATGTGGAACTGCTCTCAAACGTGCTTTATCAATAAGTTTGCCGGTAACCCTGCAAATACCGTAGGTTTTATTTTCAATACGCATCATTGCTTTTTCAAGATGGTCAATAAAAGTAATTTGACGGCTTGCCATTTGGCTTAGTTGTTCCCTCTCCATGCTCAAGCTTCCATCTTCCATCGTCATGTACCTGTTATCAGTATCATCACCACCCATTTCATCTTTTCGGGTAATCAGGCCTTGTAAGTATCCTAACTCTTTTTTTGCGGTCTCAAGCTTCCTTGAAATCAAATCTTTAAATTCATTAAGCTCATTGTCGCTATAGCGCATTGTTGGACCGTTATTTTCTTCAGGAGCCTGGTCAAGCACCGATTTTACAAACTGGGGTTCATATTTCCGCGCTTTTTCAGTATTTGTTTTCGGCATTACAAAAGGCTTTTGAGGCTTACTCACAAGTTGTTTCTTTACAGTCAGCGCTTTTTTAAGTTCTTTCTTATGTTCAGTATTGGCGGCCACTGAATGATTTTTTGCAATTAGCGTGTTTGCCGACTTTGATTCTGAAGTCTTGGTTTTATTTGGAGTTACTTTTTTTGATGCGGTCACTGATTTTTTGACAGATGCCACTGGTTTCTTTACCTCTGATTTCTTAGTGTTTGTAGACAATTTTTTGGGTGCTGCTTTTTTTGCGACTGGCTTAGCAGATTTTTTAGCCAATGCAGATTTTACAATAGGTTTAGCAGTTTTGGCAGTTTTCTTAGGTGTCGCTTTCTTGGCGCTTACGGCTTTCTTGCTTGTGATTTTCTTTACGGCCCCGGATTTTTTTGAATGGGAATCAGCTTTCTTAGCAATTGGTTTTTTTACTAACGATTTTTTTGCAACTATAGTTGCCTTTTTTTTCTGAGTAGCCATACTTAATTTCCTTTTTTTGTGACTGTGATTGTTAAAGAGTAATTGTTAACGTCAATTGCAGTGCCATCAAGGATTTGAGGCACAAATTCAATCTTATCTGCCAAAATTTCGGCGCAAATATAGTTATTAAATTCATTAATTGGAAGCTTTGCCATTTCATTGTCTGCAATATTTACCACAATTTTGTCAGTTAATTCAAAATTGCTTTCTTTCCTTATCGTTTGAACACGATTCACAAATTCACGGGCAAAACCTTCATTTTTTAGTTCGTTTGTTAGAACCAGGTCCAAAGCAACCGTAAGGTTACCTTTTACAGCAACCTCAAACCCCGGAATATCATTAGTTGAAACTTCAATATCTTCTGCCGAAATAATTACAGCCTCTTCATTTTTTTGATCGCGCACGGGATTTAGCAGGTAATTACCTTCAAGAATTTGGTTAATGTCTTCATCTTCGAGCAACTGAATCTGGTTTGAAGCCCACTTCATTTTAGAACCCAGTTTCTTGCCCAGTGTTTTGAAATTGGCTTTAGCTTTCTTTTTAATGAAATTATTACTGGCCGGTAAAATTTCAATCTCTTTAATATTAGTCTCCGATTTTATAATGTCTTCTATCAATTTTATTTTTTCGGCGAATAACAAATCGATGGCAGGAATAATCACTTTTTGAAGCGGTTGCCGCACCTTAATATTTACTTTTTTGCGAAGAGATAAAATCAAAGATGAAATATCTTGTGCTAGTTGCATCCGCTCCTCGAGTTCAGTATTTATAACATTGTCATTTGGCTTCGGAAAGTTACTGTGATGTACTGATTCTAGTGTAAACTGAGTCGTAACGGTATTTAGATTTGTAAAAAGCCAGTCTGCGAAAAAAGGTGCAATAGGTGCAATAAGCCTGCTTAAAACCTGCAGGCATTCATACAAAGTTTGATAGGCACATATTTTATCCTGTTCATATTCTCCTTTCCAAAACCTACGCCGGCAAAGTCTCACATACCAGTTACTTAATAATTCACCAACAAAATTTTCTATAAACCGTCCAGCATCAGTTGGCTCAAAATCATCAAAGCTTTTAGTAACTTTTTTTATTAAAGAATTCAAAGCTGAAAGTATCCAACGATCCATTTCGGGACGCTCATCTACAGGGATATATTTTTCTTTAAAAACAAACCCATCAACGTTTGCGTATAAAGCAAAGAATTGATACGTATTGTAAAGTGTTCCAAAAAATTTGCGCTGAACTTCCTTGATTCCTTCTATGTCAAATTTTAAACTATCCCATGGTGACGCATTTGTTATCAAATACCATCTTGTTGCATCGGCACCAAAAATTTCCAGGGTTTCAAAAGGGTCAATTACATTTCCGACCCGCTTGCTCATTTTATTGCCATTTTTATCAAGCACCAGGCCATTACTCACTACAGTTTTATATGCAACACTATCAAATAATAAAACACCTAAAGCATGTAATGTATAAAACCATCCTCTTGTCTGGTCAACACCTTCTGCAATAAAATCAGCAGGGAAATTATTTTTGAATTCTTCTTTATTTTCAAAAGGAAAATGCCATTGCGCATAAGGCATCGCACCACTGTCAAACCATACATCAATAAGATCGGAAATACGTTTCATTGGCTTTCCATCTTCACTTACCAAAACAATTTCATCAACATAAGGCTTATGCAAATCAAGTACATTCTCGTGCAAATAATGAGTATTGGTACCATGCCCCAATACCTTTGCAGCTTTTTTTATTTCGCTATTTAATTCTTCAATCGAACCAATGCATTTTTCCTGCGATCCATCTTCGGTTCGCCAGATCGGTAATGGAGTTCCCCAGAAACGGCTTCGGCTTAAGTTCCAATCAACCGTATTTTCCAGCCAGTTGCCAAAGCGGCCAGTACCTGTTGAAGCAGGCTTCCAGTTAATTGTTTTGTTTAGCTCAACCATCCGTTCTTTTACAGCAGTAGTTTTTATAAACCAAGCGTCAAGAGGATAATAGATTATA
The DNA here is from genome assembly GCA_041691235.1 of Chitinophagaceae bacterium. Classification (GTDB taxonomy): domain Bacteria; phylum Bacteroidota; class Bacteroidia; order Chitinophagales; family Chitinophagaceae; genus Ginsengibacter. The sequence goes on along the minus strand of JBEPVC010000026.1, from coordinate 2,985 downwards.
GGTTTATCAGTTCGCCAGCAGTGCGGATAATTGTGTTCGTACTTCTCAACTTTAAAAGCGCGGTTTTCTTTTTTTAATTTTACAGAAATATCTACGTTCACGTCTTCATAATGTGGATCATCCTTATAATTCTTTACAAAGCGTCCGCTGAATTCACCCACGCCATCAATAAATTTTCCCTGTTTGTCAACAAGAGTTAAAATACCAAGATTATTTTTTTTACCTGCTTTAAAGTCATCAGCGCCAAAAGCCGGAGCGGTATGAACAATGCCGGTTCCATCTTCTGTTGTAACAAAATCGCCTGTTATTATTTTAAACGGTTCAGCACCTGGAGTTATCTCCTGAATTTTTTCTAAAGTATTTGCTTCAGAAGGAAGAAGTTGCTCATACAATAATCCATCAAGTTCTTTTCCTTTCATTTCGGCCAATATTTTCCAGGGAAGATGCTTAGCCTTTTCGTGGTAAGAATCAAAATCACCATTTTCATTCTCTGCTTTAAAATATTTGCTGATGAGCCCTTTTGCCAATATGATATTAACAGGAAGATGTGTATAAGGATTAAAAGTTTTTATCAAGACATAATCAATATTTGACCCCACAGTTAATCCTAAATTTGAAGGCAAAGTCCATGGAGTTGTGGTCCACGCTAAGAAGAAAATGTCACCTTCAACATTTTTAATTTTTAATTTTTCATTTTCAATTGCGCGAAACATCGCCACCACACTGGTATCCTTTACATCTTTGTAAGTTCCGGGTTGATTAAGCTCATGTGAGCTTAATCCTGTGCCTGCAGCGGGCGAATACGGTTGAATGCTTACACTTTCGTAGAGATAACCTTTTTTATATAATTCTTTAAGACACCACCAAAGTGTTTCAATATAGTTATTTTCAAAAGTTATGTAGGGATTTTTTAGATCAACCCAATAGCCCATTTTTTGAGTCAGGTCATCCCATTTGTCTTTAAATTTTAAAACCTCGCGACGGCAAGTTGCGTTGTATTCTTCAACAGATATTTTTTTCCCAATATCTTCTTTTGTTATTCCTAATAGTTTTTCAACGCCGAGTTCAACCGGTAGTCCGTGTGTATCCCAGCCGCCTTTACGCTTTACCTGGAAGCCCTGCATTGTTTTATACCGACAAACAAGATCTTTTAAAGTTCTTGAAATTACATGATGAATTCCGGGCATGCCGTTGGCGCTTGGCGGTCCTTCGTAAAAAACAAATGGAGTTTTGCCTTCGCGGTTGGTAATACTTTTTTCAAAGATTTTTTCTTTCTCCCAAAAAGAAAGCATTTCATCTGCAATACCTGTTAAATTCAATTGCTTGTATTCGCGATACCTTCCTGTCATTTTTCTATACTTCCTTGTATTTAAAAAGGATGCAAAGGTAACAATTTACGAGGCATCTTTCCGTACCCAATTTCGATAAAACTTTAAAATTTCCATTTGTGTATTATCATCCACAAATCGTTGATATTTTTAGAATTTCAACAAAAATATGAGCCATATTATTTTGATGGAGGAAATTAAAAAAATGTGAATTTTCCTTATGATTTTCCTTTGGCATAATATTAGGATGTTATAAGTGGAAATTATATCCTCATGTAATTTTTAAGGGTATGATGGCCGTTGCTAACAGGAAAACCCTGATAATTCTTCTTACAGAATTTTCAATTAAGTGGTTGTAATAATCATAAGGATTTGCTGGTTTAGAGTTTTATTAGGGCGAGGGCGAAGACAATCTTCGCCCTTTCTTTTTAAGGTGTTAAAAAGAAAAACTTTCAAAAGCTGAGACAGTTTTATTTAAATCTTCTTTAGTTAAAGCATTGCTTAAAAACCAGCTCTCATATGCTGAGGGCGGCAGATAAATACCTTCATTAAGAAGATGATGAAATAATTTATTAAACAAACCAATATTTGCTTTGGAAGCTGAATCAAAATCAATTATTTCATGGTCGCAAAAATGAATGCTCATCATACTTCCCAATCGGTTTATTCGATGGGGAACTTTTTTATTTTCTAAAATTTCGTGCAGGTTCTTTTCGAGGTATGAACCTTTATCATCAAGTTCTGAATATATATTTTGACTTTTTAATTCCTGTAGCATTGTAAGGCCCGCAATCATTGCAATGGGATTGCCACTTAAAGTTCCCGCCTGGTAGACACTTCCTAAAGGAGCAATGTGTTCCATTATTTCTTTTCTCCCTCCAAATGCTCCGACTGGCAAACCACCACCAATTACTTTTCCATACGTTACAAGATCAGCATCTATGTTTAATTTTTCCTGTGCTCCACCGGGTGCAAGGCGAAAACCTGTCATTACCTCATCAAAAATGAAAATAATTTTGTGTTCATCGCATAATTTTCTTAACCCTTTAAGAAATCCTTTTTGGGGAAGAATGCAGCCCATATTACCGGCAACAGGCTCAATAATAATGGCAGCAATTTGTTTTTTATTTTCCTCTATTAATTTCTCTACTGCTGAAAGATTATTGTAAGGAGCAACGAGCGTATCGTTCGTTACACCGGTAGTTACACCTGGTACAGTTTGAATATTTAAAGTGGCTACACCACTTCCTGCCTTCACTAAAAAACAATCAGCATGGCCATGATAACATCCTTCAAATTTTATAATTTTATTTTTGCCTGTGAAACCTCTTGCGAGTCTAACTGCGCTCATACAAGCTTCTGTTCCACTGCTAACCATACGGATGAGATCAACATTGGGTGCCATGGTTTTTATAAGTTCAGCCATTTCAATTTCCAAAAGAGTTGGCGCACCAAAAGAAGTTGAATCCAAAGCTTTTTCCTGGATAGCTTTTACTACAGGTTGATAAGCGTGCCCGAATATCATTGGGCCCCATGAATTGATATAATCGATGTAATCATTTCCATCTTCATCAAACATGTAAGCACCTTTTGCAGACTTTATAAATAGCGGTGTACCGCCTACACTTTTAAATGCCCGAACGGGAGAATTTACACC